>NZ_JAYWYX010000005.1:0-140931 GCF_048147925.1 Acinetobacter sp. 226
AATCAATGAAAATAATTTCGATCAATCAACCAGTAAAAATCCACACAAGTTGTTCTTCATAATCTCTTAATGATCTTCTTGCTGATTCGTCACCAGCAAGCTAGGTCGGCTATATTACTCTCTATCTCTAGAAAGTCAACCAGTCATGAACATTATTTTTAAACTTTCTTTCTAAAACCCAACTCAATCATTCTTAACTAAGTCACTGTTTTATCAGAAGTTTTAATCTTCATCACCGCCGATGGATGTGCATTCTACAGTATTTCAGGAGGCTTGCAACCCCATTTTTTAAATAATTCAGAAAAAACCTAACGACTGTTTATTATTTCCGCAAAAACCACGCTTTTTTCATTTTTTTAGCATTATGGGGACAGAATTGGACAAATTACCTAGCAGTTTTTCAGTTTTATTCTGTTCTTGAAAACGTAAAGACCGGCAATCTATATATTCACAGTAGCCCCCTTCCCCATGCTCAGTTTCTCCATTAATGCTGACTTGGTAATTAAAGCTTCCTACATAACCAGCAGCGAGACCAAACTTAAAGTCTCCCCGACTTTGTCCTTGTAGCCAAATTTTCATGCCCTTATCATCTTCGTAACACCATTCAAATTCACGTGGCAGATACATTTTCTGCCCATTTGGTGTCATGACACTTGGATAAACCCGATGCACCTTAAAGTAGACTTTCTGGTCGAACATTTGGTTGGTCATTTTTTTCAGGTCACGCAGATATATCCTGGATTGAACAATACTGTTCAGACTATCCCGAATTTGGACCAGCAATAATTGCCGCCCCTCTTTGAGATTAATAATTTGATAAGTTAAAAAAGCTAAAGGTAGATAGGGAAAATTGAAACTACGCGCAAACTCAAAGCTCCCCAAACTTTCGATGAGATATTTCTGATCTTTATAATGTAAAGTGCCCTGACAATAACAAAGCAAAGACCAATGATCAGCCAAAGCAAAGCGCATTTGGGTAAAGTGCGAAATCAGATTGGTCGTATGAATACTGAGATCAAAGCTCAATTCCGAGTCAAAACGCTGTAAGCGAAAATGCGGAAAATCACCAGTCAGTTTTTCACGGTCTAAAAACTGAAAAAGACTATATTGAAATTTGCAATCCTTTTTGACTGAATAACGGTTCAAGTGCCCCGCCATATGCGGACTGGTACTACAGATTACCGTCACTGTGTCTAGTGCATTGGTTTGAATAGCACTCGGATTCGCCAGCATTGGTGCATTAGGTTGTCCGATAATACTCAGAAAATTCAGATAATGGAGCGGTGCCGGCAGATCCGGAAGTATCAAACCCTGATGAATAATTTTATATTTCTGGTTTGGCCCATGATAGGCAAGATTGTGCTGTGAAACAGCAGGAGTCTGATTTAGCTGTTTCGAACGATCTAAAAAATCTTGAAGAAACCGCATCTCAAACTCCTTATTTTATATTTTTATAAGGCGCTCTGTCTTTTTGCCATAAAGGTGGTGATAAACCCAGACAGGGCATAGATGATGGAAATCACTAAAATCCCCACAGGAATATTATAAGTGATCGCTGCAAAGATAAACACCGCAAGCGGTAACACAAAAAATGGTACCCGTTTACGCTCTACAGTTTTAAATGAATAGTATTTGATATTGGAAATCATCAACAGCCCCACCGCAATAATGACCACGGCATTGATAACCTGAAGAGAGGGTTCACGAATATCAAAAATTTCTGGAAAATCCAGACCAACCCAGACCAGTGACACAATCATGAGGGCAGCCAGAGGACTTGCGACACCAATAAAATAACGTTTATCAACCACACCAATCTGCACATTAAAACGTGCCAGACGGAACGCAGCACAGGCAGTATAAACAAAACAGGCTGCCAGACCGATCCGGCCCAAATCGCTTAAGCCCCAGCTGTACATCAAGATGGCAGGCGCTACACCAAAAGCCAACATATCTGAAAGCGAGTCAAACTGCTCACCGAATGGACTTTGTGCACCAATAGCACGTGCTACGCGTCCATCTAGACCATCCAGTAATGCTGCAATAAAGATTGCATAAATAGCTTGCTGAAAATTACCATTCATACTGGCAATAATCGAGTAAAAACCTGCCAACAACGCGGCGGTTGTAATCAGGTTCGGCCATAGATAGATGCCTCGACGCTTAATTTTTTGCCCTTCCTGAGTATGTTCCTCTTCTTCCACCTCAAAGGTAATGCCATCAAAAGGCGCTTCAGTTGAAGAATCACGTTCCGGTTTGCTTATATTTGTCATTCTTGTCGATCCTAGCTATGACCTGATCTTTAAAAAATTATTCGCCTACTAACCAGCGAACTGCAGCATGACCGCCATTTTCACTCATGCGCAGATGCGGGAATAACCATTGTAGTGCTTCATCAGCATCTTCAGAAAATTTCCAAGGTGGGTTAATCACCAGTAAACCACAACCATTCAAGCCTACAGGCGTATCATCCGGCCATACACAGACTTCACAAATCAATTGACGACGGATACCGGTCTTGAACATCTTTTTCTCGAAACGTTCAATCATGGCACGGTCTTTAATTGGATACCAAACCGCGAATACACCTGTCGGCCATTTCTTATAAGCAGCAACCAGCAATTCCACCAACTGCGGAAAATCTTTACGCTCCAGCTCATACGGTGGATCGATCATCACTAGGCCACGTTTTTCTTTCGGTGGAATGACCGCTAACAGGCCTTCGTATGCATCACGTTCATGTAAACCTGCGCGCTTGTCAAAAATATTATGACGAAGCTGCTGAAACACATCACGCTGCATTTCGAAAATCGTTGCCTTATCTATCTCACGCATGCCTTCCAAGGCAAACCACGGCGAACCAGGATAAGCACCCTTACCAAAGTTTTCACGCATGTTTTCAACAATCTTCAAGTATTGTTGTACACCTTCAGGCGCATTACGCTTGATCGAATCATCGAGTTTAACCAGACGATGAATACCGTTCAAAAACTCACCTGATTTTTGCGCTTCGGCAGTCGATAAATCATATTTACCTGCACCACCATGTGTATCTACATAGCGATAAGGTTTGTCTTTTGCATTCAGTCGAGTCAACAACTGAAGCAATAAAACGTGCTTCATGACATCGGCAAAGTTGCCTGCGTGGTAAGAGTGACGGTAATTCATGTTTCATTAATTCCTAATATCAACATCTATTTTAACATGAAAAATAGTTTCGTTCAGGCACGATTCTTACCCTAAAATAACGAACCTTTTTTACCCTATTGTCGAGAATTGAAAAGATGGAAGCTGTTATCATCCCAGGGGATTGGAATGTTGATCAAATCTTAGACGATTTAGATCAACATGGCTTTAGTATTGTTGACGATGCTTACTCTAGCGCATATCAACATGCAGTGAGTCAAGAATGCTTAAGCCACTTAAACGAATTTCGTAATGCAGCCATTCAAAATGGCGTCGTTAACAATATCCGTAGTGATCATATTCTTTGGTTACAACCTGAATTTCAAATTTCCCACCTGCACATCCAGACTCTTCAACAATTTTCTCAAGTTTTAAACCGCGCGTTTTATTTAGGCATCAAAGATGTCGAAGCACATTTCGCTTGCTATAACGCGGGTGAGTTCTATGCCCTGCACCGTGACAATCCGCAAGGAAAAAATGGCCGGATGATTTCCAGTGTGTATTATCTGCATGAACATTGGCAGGCCGACTGGGGAGGTGAACTGCGCCTGCAGGATAAAAACAGCCAGTGGCATGTTATCCAGCCCCAGCCGAACCGGATGGCGTTGTTCCAGAGCGACCTATTACATGAAGTCTTGATCTCTAAACAGCAACGTCTGTCAATTACCGCCTGGCTCAGAAGTGATATGGCATTGCTCTAATACGGCCTGACGCTTTAAATTTTAATTTTGAGCCTCATATAGCCATTATTGAGAAATGAGGATTGCGTTGATGGGATTAACGACCAAACAGATTATTCAACGTCTGGGTGAAACTGACCAATTGTATTTAAAAGGCAATACGCCAGAATTAACGCTTGAACGTGCTGATCTTCGTTTACAACTGGTGACTTTGAGTGAATTGCGTCAGGAACAGCGACATTTCCTGCAAGAAGCCGTAGTGTTGCTGGAACAGGGCCGGATCGAATTTGAAGAAATGCCGCTGAGCATGTATATCAATCTATCTTTACATCTGGCCAAGGCTTATATGATGTTCTTTGAATTGACCAAAGAGCCGCATTTTGCCCTGATTACCCAGCAAATTCTAAAACCGATGGCCCGTTATGAACATGGCGATATTTATTTCTTTCTGGCCTATGCCAGCGCCAGTAAAAATGAGCCGGCCCTGACCCGCCACTGGTTAGGTAAGTACACCACCACTGCCGAGTTTGAACTGGAATTATTACAGCAGCATCCTGCTTTTAACGATTATCGTCAGCATGAATGGTTTAGCAAAATATTAAAAAGCAAAATGCATTAAGTAGTATTGCAAAAAACGCCTCTCATGAGGCGTTTTTTTATGGAAACAATATGATCTGATTGTAAAAAACAAGAAATCAAGAGAATAGTCATCATGCAGGCTGACGTCTATAAGCGTCCATGTGTAATTGCTGATTCAGCTCATCTACCCAGATTGCCCAGTCATCATCTTGTATCAGATGGCTAATCAATAAGGAGCGTTGGGCTTTGTTCCAAAACGGCGCATCGTGTAAAGAGAGACTCGCCGGCAGTTGATGAGTGCGTATATACAATTCAATAGCAGCAGGACTATTGGCAAGACCAAGCTGAGAAAACAGAAGTTCTAAGGATGGTGGGTTCTTTGTGAGCATCGCGCCCTCCTTATATCAGATAAATTGTAATTATTTATAGATCTAACTTATAAGATAGGGCAAAAAAAACCTAGTCATTTGACTAGGTTTGTTGTGTCTTTTTGTATAACAATGCTCAAGCACTCTGCTTGTCACTTTCCACGTGTAATAACTGATTTAGTTTATCAATAACAACAATCCACTCATCATCTTGATGCCAATGTTCACGCAGGAAGGCACTTTGCCCTTCACTCCAAAACTCTGCATCTGGTAATGCGACCTCAGAAGGCAATTGGTGAGTTTGGGTAAATTCGGTAATTGAGGCATCATCAGAAGGCAGGCCCAACTGTTCAAATAGCAATTCCAAAGTTAATTGTTGTTCCATAAGCATGAGTTGACTCCACTGTGGTGTTAAATTATGATCGCGTTCAAATTAAAATCAGGTTGATTTATGAGCAGGAATATCACAGGATCCTGAACCTTCTGCTTCAACGTGTAATTGTTCATTCAACACATCCACAAAAATGGCCCAGTCATCATCTTTCTTCCAGTGACCGATCAAGAAGTCATGCTGTGATTTACTCCAGAAAGGAGCTTTATGCAGTGGTACATCCATGCCAATTTGATGCGTACGAATGAATTCATCCATAGCCTCCGGGCTTGAATCCAGTCCTAGCTGCTCAAAAAAAAGTTCGAAGGTGGGGCGTTGCTCTAACATCGGACTAACCTCCGTTTTCTCTTTAATTTTGAATCTTGTTTCTACATTAGATTGCCTATGGCGAAAACTCAGTTGTCTCTCTTTCACAGCTTGTTATTTTTTGTTCATTAACGTAAGAGCAAAAAAAAGCACCCCGGATGGAGTGCTTTTTTCTAACTTAGTTAAAAACTAAATTATTTAACCATGTCAGCAATTGCTGCACGTTCTTCTTCAAGCTCATTTAGCGTGAAGTTGATACGCTCACGGCTGAACTCGTCGATTTCAAGACCCTGAACGATCTTGTACTCGCCATTTTCACAAGTTACAGGGAAACCGAACATTACGCCTTCAGGGATACCATAAGAACCGTCAGAAGGAATACCCATAGTTACCCATTCGCCGTTTGTGCCAAGAGCCCAATCGCGCATATGATCGATTGCAGCGTTTGCAGCAGAAGCAGCAGAAGACAGACCACGTGCTTCGATGATCGCAGCACCACGTTTACCAACGGTTGGAAGGAATACATCTTTGTTCCATTCCGCATCGTTGATTTTGTCTTTCAAGCTTTCGCCGTTTACGTTAGCAAAACGGTAGTCAGCATACATAGTTGGAGAATGGTTACCCCAAACAGTCATGTTTTGGATGTCAGAAACTGCAACACCAGCTTTCTGAGCAAGTTGAGTCAACGCACGGTTGTGGTCAAGACGTAACATTGCTGTAAAGTTTTTCGCTGGAAGATCTGGAGCAGATTTCATTGCGATGTAAGCATTCGTGTTTGCAGGGTTACCTACAACAAGAACCTTAACGTCACGGCTAGCAACTTCATTCAGTGCCTGGCCTTGACCGATGAAGATTTCACCGTTTACTTTAAGAAGATCAGCACGTTCCATGCCTGGACCACGTGGACGTGAACCCACTAGAAGCGCGTAATCAGCATATTTGAATGCAACTTTAGGATCATCAGTACCGATCATGCCTGCCAATAGCGGGAAAGCACAGTCGTCAAGTTCCATCATTACGCCTTTAAGCGCTTGTTGAGCTTTCTCAACAGGAATTTCTAATAATTGAAGAATAACTGGTTGGTCTTTACCAAGCATTTCACCGCTAGCGATACGGAATAATAGGCTGTAACCAATTTGACCAGCAGCGCCAGTAACGGCAACGCGAACAGGTTGCTTCATGTAATTATCTCCAATTGAGAGGATCGTCATAATAGATTAAATAGCTGTTCTATCTAATCTTAATAATCATAAACGGCAAAGATTGTACTCCAATCCTTTAGCAGATGCATATAAAAGAGGGAGGATTTCATCTAAAGTCTGATAGGAAATATAAATCAAATCGGCAAAAAAGCTCAGTATGTTCCTTTTATTGTGACAATTTTTGGACATGTATTAATAATGTTCGCTGGACAGGACTTGTAATTGCTGTTGGAACGGTAACAGACCTTGAGCGAAGTGAGTACGCTGGCTGACTGTACCTGCTGGCAGTTAAATCTCAAAGCATTGCTTGGTAATTGCGGGTTAATTTTCAGGAATTTAGCACGCAACGTATCCACAGAAATCGTAATATTTTCCTGTTCAGTCAGTTCCTCTGGCACTTTTAGCCGGTCTGCATAATTAATGATTGTCCGGAAATACTGACTGGCATTCATCGGCACACAGCCACCGACATTGCGCCATAAAATGGCACGGGTATTGTCATCCGGCATAATTCTGGCTACCACTTTGGCCTGAAGTGGTGAAAGTTTCGCAGAACTGTGGGTTGTGCAGTTTTGCGAGGTGGTCTGAGGATACAAGCCGGAGATACTCAGCGAATAACCTTCCAGACATTTTCGTTTCTTAGCATATTCCGGATACAGACCACAGAAAGCCGGAACCATTTGTACATCCATGACATATTCTGTCGGTGCAGCAAATGCTGCCGAGCTGCCAGCCAAAACCACAAGCGCAGCCGATCCCGTCCAGACTTGACGATCCTTCATTATTTTCATGAATAAATCACTATCCCCCAATAATTTTAATCTTATTGTGTGTTGCGCAATGGAATCAGCTGCATGCGCTTGCTCACCGACTGCGCTCCTTGTCCTAACAAAATACCGTAATGCGTGGCATTGGTCATAACATGTTTCACATAATCTCGGGTTTCGAGTAAAGGAATACTTTCCGTATATTGATCTGCGGGCATTCCCTGAAACTCGGGCTGCCAACGGCGAGCACGGTTTGGACCGGCATTATAGCCTGCAGTTGCCAGAACCGGATTGTCACTGAGCTGACGCTGGATCGTAGATAAATAGAAAGTACCGTAACGAACATTGGTATTCATATCGGTAAGTGCTGCCGGATTATAGGCTTCACCCATTTGACGCGCTACGAGCTTGGCCGTATCTGGCATAATCTGCATCAGACCACCCGCGCCCACATGCGAACGTGCTGTCGTATTAAAACGGCTTTCCTGACGCATCAAGCCATAGGCCCAAGCTGGATCTATACCGGCATTGCGGCTATGACTGACCACGTAGTTCTGGTGCGGCATGGGATAACGATAATTGTAGTTATGTTTGCTCAGGGTGCGGTCGGCAGCATAAATGGCCCGATCATACCAGCCCATATCCATGGCAGTTTTTGCCGCGGCCAGCAACAGATCATCGTCTTTTTTCAGATAAGCCTGGCGCACTGCCCAGTTCCATTCACGGTTAATGTAGTTATCCGGTGCACTGATATTACGTAAGGTGAAAGCACGGCGGAAATGAATATCCTGATTCAAGCGCTGCATAGCCTGATTGGAAGGCTGTACCGGATTTGGTGTACTTGCAGTCACCTGCCCCAGCCTGTCGCGTGCCAGAAGGTTATGATAGTCATCCCCCGTTGCCAGTTTGCGATAAATACTTTCTGCTGCCTGTTTTGATGCACGATCCGAGCGCTGTTCGCTGGCTCGTGCCAACCAGTATTGCCAGCGGTCCTCCTGCTTCTGGTTGACGCTCATACTGTCTATGGCACGAATCAGGCTTTCCCAGGCACCAAAACGAATTGCCTGACGTGCATAAATTTCGGCCTCCTCCGGACTAAATGGCAGACCATAGCTGGCATCAAAGGCATTCAACACTTCACGATTGAAGTTGTTTTTCATGACTGTGGTGCCACCGATGTAACCTACAGTTCGGTATAAGGCACGTTGTACCTGTATGGGGGTACCTTCCGCAGTCCGCTTTACAATCGACAAGGCCGAGTCCAAATCACTGTCTGCCAGACGTCCCAGCGCATAAATCAGATAGGCATGCTCTGCTGCAGTACTTTTAGGCGCAGACCATAAATAATTGGTGGGATTGGCCTGAATCGAATTCAGTTGAGCCAGTGACAGATTCAAACCAATGCCTTGTGCAGTTGCAATCGCCTGCCCTGACTGTCCGGCACGCAGTTGAACCCATAGTCGCTGCTGGCGGTCCTCTGTGGTCATCAGTGGGCTGAAAAGCATCATCCGGCCCAAACCGGTACAAGACTCTGGCTGACTGTTGGTGGTTAGCCAGACATCTTTAAACTCGGCATAAACCAGCTGATCGCCACTTTTGGCACGTACTTGTGCCACTGCACAGGCTTCGGCAGGGTCCGCATTGGTCACATAAGGCAATACCGGCTGAGCATTGCCAAAGTCTGCCATTTTTACTTTTTCTTCGACATAATCCGCTGCCAGCTTTTCGGCCATGGCAGATTGAGGATAACGTTGTACAAAACTGATGATCTGGCTAACAGGCTGCATGGCAAGATTCTGGTTTAAAATCCAGTATTCCGGATAATAGCCCAAGACGTCATTCTGCATGGATAGACGGTATTGCTGTAACAGTTCAGTATTGCCTGCATTGGCTGCACGCAAAGCATCATTAAATTGTTCTTCTGCTGCCTGTGTACTTGCTGAACAGATACACGCCACACTTAAAGTAATTAATTTATAGTATTTATTCATAGTTTTAGTGTGTTTCAACATCCCTTTGCCTTCTATCTATCATCGATTTTGTGCCTAGCCTGTGTTGCATATCATAAGAGGTAGTTGGAATATTATAACCAACTCTATTGTTCAGTTATGTAACCTTATGATTCAGCAATATTAATGTACAGACAATTTTTGTCCATAAATCAATATTTTTCCCCAGTTAATTTAGTCTATAAGTTTAAGCGACTTTCCTGCTAAAATATGCGCCTTTCCAAGATTTTAGTCCGTGAATTGAATTTTTATTCACCTGTTTGATGCTTCACTCAGGCTGTTCGTTCACTCTTTCAACGTATTACCTTGTAGGAGCCTACATGACGGTTCAAACCTTCATTCCGAATGGTGCCCAAGCTGCCTCAGAAAACACTGTTACCCAGCCAGCGCACACCCCAGCCAATGATGCTTCAGTCAAGAAACTGTACATCGAAACGCAAGGGTGTCAGATGAATGAGTACGACAGTCACCGTATGGCAGACCTGTTAGGCGATTCTCATGGCTATGTGCTGACCACTGATCCTAAAGAAGCAGATATTCTGCTGATGAATACCTGTTCGATCCGTGAAAAGGCACAGGAAAAAGTCTTCTCCGAGCTGGGCCGCTGGCGCAAACTAAAGGATAAAAATCCTGACCTGATTATTGGTGTCGGTGGCTGTGTGGCATCTCAGGAAGGCGACAACATCCAGAAAC
Organism: Acinetobacter sp. 226; assembly: GCF_048147925.1. NCBI lineage: Bacteria > Pseudomonadati > Pseudomonadota > Gammaproteobacteria > Moraxellales > Moraxellaceae > Acinetobacter > Acinetobacter sp. 226. The sequence continues at coordinate 10,182 of NZ_JAYWYX010000005.1, forward strand.
GTGCCAATTATGTAGATATGATTTTTGGTCCACAAACGCTGCACCGTTTACCACAAATGCTGGACCAGCATTTTGAGCAGATTGAAAAGCCTAAAAAAGAAAAAATCAAACTGGTGGATATTTCCTTCCCCGATATCGAGAAATTCGACTTTCTGCCAGAACCGCGTGTTGAAGGCTATAAAGCTTTTGTCTCGATCATGGAAGGCTGTTCCAAATACTGTTCTTTCTGCGTGGTGCCGTATACGCGTGGTGAAGAAGTTTCTCGTCCACTGGATGATGTCCTGGCTGAAATTGCAGGTCTGGCAGAAAAAGGCGTGCGTGAAATTTCGCTTTTGGGTCAGAACGTAAATGGCTACCGGGGTGAAACCTTCGAAGGCAATATCTGTACTTTTGCCGATTTGCTGCGTTTGGTTGCAGACATTCCGGGTATTGGCCGGATCCGTTATACCACCTCGCATCCCCTCGAATTTAATGACGACCTGATCCAGTGCTATCGTGACCTGCCACAAATGGTTTCACACCTGCATCTGCCGGTACAAAGCGGTTCCAATGATGTCCTTCAGGCGATGAAGCGCAACCATACGATTGATGTCTATATCGAGAAGATTAAAAAGTTACGTGCAGTTCGCCCAGATATGCATTTATCTTCAGACTTTATCATTGGTTTTCCGGGTGAAACTGATGAAAACTTTGAAGAGACTTATCAGTTTATTCAGGATCTGGATTTCGACCATTCTTATAGTTTTATCTATTCAAAACGTCCAGGCACACCGGCTGCAGAACTGGAAGATACAATACCTGAAAATGTCAAAAAAGAACGTCTGGCCAAGGTTCAGCAATGGATTAAGCGTTCAAGCATTGACAAGACGGATGCCATGCTCGGGACCATTCAGCGGGTCCTCATCGAAAAAGTTTCTGATAAAGATCCGAATATTCTGGTCGGTACGGCAGACAATACCCGTTATGTTAACTTTATTGGTGATGCTACGTGGGTCGGCCGCTTTGCCGAGATCGAAATTACCGAAATTAAAACTTTGAATTTAGTTTATGGTGAACTCTTGAATCTTGAGCCTGACGTGGCGTAATGTAGAGCATATAACGCACACTTCATAAGGAACACTCTTGACTGCAGCGATCCGACGTACAGTAGCTTTTCCGGGTATTTCAATGGACCGTATACAAGCCATGTTAGGCGCCTATAACGGTCACTTGAAGCAAATTGAACAACGTTTAGACGTTAAAATCTCCCATCGTGGAGAGAGTTTTATTGTTGATGGTGAAATCGATGCCGTTGAGAGAGCCGAAATGCTCTTGCAGCGTCTTCATGAGGAATCTGAACATATTCAGCCAATTAGTGCAGATACTTTACATTTGATGATTCAGGGCAGTCAGACTGATCGCGAGCTTCAGCAAGATCTGGATGACCAGGAACATACGGGACTGGACAATGTCTGGCTGCAAACCCGTAAAGGCCGGATTAATCCGCGTGGTGCCAACCAGAAACGTTATGTACAACGCATTCTGCAAAGTGATATTTCTTTTGGTATTGGTCCTGCCGGTACAGGTAAAACCTATCTCGCCGTTGCGGCTGCCGTGGACATGCTGGAGCGCAATGAAATCCAGCGTATCTTGCTGGTTCGTCCTGCAGTTGAAGCTGGTGAAAAACTTGGTTTCTTGCCGGGAGATTTAACCCAGAAAATCGATCCTTATTTACGTCCATTGTATGACGCGCTGTATGAAATGCTCGGCTTTGAAAAAGTGGCCAAGCTGATCGAACGTCAGGTGATTGAAGTCGCTCCGCTTGCTTATATGCGTGGCCGTACCCTGAATCATTCTTTCGTGATTCTGGATGAAGCGCAGAACACCACCCCAGAACAGATGAAGATGTTCCTGACCCGTTTAGGTTTTGGCTCACGTGCCGTGATTACCGGCGACGTAACTCAGGTGGATTTACCACGTGGTCAGCAATCGGGACTTTCACATGCCTTGCGTGTGATTGATAAAATTCCTGAAATTCATATCACCCGCTTCCATTCGCGTGATGTGGTACGTCATCAGCTGGTACAGAAAATTGTCGAAGCCTACGAAGGCTGGGACAGTGAACAGCAGCGCTTAAGTGCTGAAGCACGTGCCGAACGAAAAGCACGTCAGGATGCCTTGATCGCTGAAAATGATGCTGCGGCAGACGCACAGCATTAAGCTTTAAAATTAAGGATTTGTGTTGAAACTTAGTCTTTCCTTGCAACAGGACTTTCAGTCGCCTGAACTGGTACTGAAGCGGGCCTATATTAAAAAAGTTGTAGAAACCACTTTACGTCATATCGGCACTCAGAGTAATTGCGAAATCGGAATTGCCTGTGTTGATAATGACGAAAGTCATAAACTAAATCTGGAATATCGAGGCAAGGACAAACCGACCAATGTCCTGTCTTTCCCGAGTGAACTTCCAGATGAAATGGCGCAGTTTCTGGATGCATTTCCAATCGGCGATCTGGTGATCTGTATTCCTGTAGTACTGGCGGAAGCGCTGGAACAGCAAAAAGTACCCTTGACGCATTTCACCCATATGCTGGTTCATGGCACCTTGCATTTAATGGGATATGACCATGAAACCTCGGATGAAGATGCCGAAGAAATGGAAGGCATTGAAATCGAGATTTTGGCCAAGCTGGGTTTTGAAAATCCTTATCTGGAACAAAACTAAAATTTCTTCATAAAAAAAGCGGGCCAAGGCTCGCTTTTTTTTATTTAAAGTTGCCCTCCCTCTAACTCCCTCCCACATGGAGGGAGAATATTCATCAGAATCCTATGATTGTTGAACATTATAGATATAGCTCCCTCTCCTTATTAGGAGTGGGTTAGGGAGAGGTCTTGGTAAATATCAACTTTAACGCACTTCAAACTCCGCTTCTGCCGGGTCAAAACGCCAGGTACGAATCACCCGCAGTTCGGAAATTTCTTTCATTTTACTGTCGAAAGTACCAAATGGTGCTGCCTTACGCACGGAAGCTTTGGCTGCTTCATCCAGCATGGCATGTCCTGAACTGTCAATCAGCCGAATAGCACGAATTCCGCCATTCTGGTTCAAGATCACCATCAGCCGCACTTCCCCTGCCAGATTCTGTTGTTTGGCGGCTTCCGGATAATAACGGTTCCCATAGAACTCCACTTTCTCGCGGAACTTTTCCAGATAAGCGGCCGAAACATCCTGCTTGGCCTGAATCCCATCTACAGTTTTAATTTTTTGCTGACGACTGAAATTTTGTTGACGCTGTAAATATTGCGCTTCCAGACTGGCGACCATGGCCGCTTTGGCCTGAAACTGGCTTTGTAATTGCTCCTGCATTTTTTTACGCTGATTTTCCTCCGCCTGCTTTTGCCAGCTCAAAGTAGTCATCAGGACTTTTTCTTCAAAACTGAGCTGTTGTTGCTGTTGCAGCATATCCAGACTTTTTTGCAGCTCTTCCCCGGCCTGCTGTTCCATTAATGGCGATGGCATATCACTCGACATGCGATGCGCCTCTCTAAACTGACCGGAACCCTGCTGATCTGTCTGGGCCAGAAAATCGGCATGTTCAATTTTTTGATCAGTCTGGCGCAAGCTGACCGCGATTTCCTTGGTGCTGGTATCCAGATCTTGTGGCATACCAAATTCCAGTGTCAGCACGATCAAATGCAGAATGGCTGCGGCAAGCACCGCACTGCTGAACACTCGATCTTTCCACCAAGTTCTGACCAGAGGCATGAGTATCATCGTTTTTTCACATTTATCCAAACTCAGTGCTGAGTTCAGTTCCCCAAAAAAAGTATTTTAAAGACCAAAAAGAAACAGATTGGACATTTATCTTTTTAAAATGCCAAATCCATCAAATCTTCAACGTTACATAACTAAAACTATAAAAATGGTGCTATTTATTTTGCTAAACTTCAAGCATGAATACTTGTATTTTTCATACAATTCGACAAGATACATTCCGTGTTAAAAATAAAGTTGCCAGGACGCTTCAATATGCAAACGCTAATTGCGAATATTTCCAACCGAATCCGCCAAGTGTACCAGAGGGCGGAAGGATTTATTGAAGATGAGCGTGAATTTCCCTTATCTCAAGTCTTCCTGAATGCAACTTTTCAGCGTTTTGTGACAGATAATGTCGATGCCTTGAAAGACTTACATGCGGATTTGCATGATGACTGGCTACGTTTGTATGCAACACTGGATTATAAAGGCCTGATTGTTACTTTATCGGTTGATTTGAAACTGGTACAGATGGAGCTGAATAAAACCACGCAGTTAATCGTGTTCGAGCAGATTAGTGATACCCAGCTGATCGAAGCTAAATATCCAAATGTACTGTATAAACTGGGCGTGCGTTTTGGCCTGTTCTTTTATCAACGTGTCCTAAATAAAGACCCCTTAGGCATGATCCTAGAAAAACTGGGCGTGATCAAAGTTATCGATGACCTGCTTTATCTAGATTTGAATCGCTGGTTAGGCAAAAGCCGCTCTGTCATTGATACCTTGGGCAAAGTCCACGTCAATCACGCTGTGCTTCGCGAAGCTGAACTGGTGGTGATTGGCAATGTCAATCTTGCAGCCCTGTTTAGAAAACTCTCTCAAGACCAGCAAGAGCAATGGGATGAAAATGAAATGGACGACAACCGGATCACCCCCATCAAACAGAAAGATTCCTCTTAAATCGTGCCATCTCTAGTTTTTGAACAAAAGTTCCATAAAACTACATGAAATATACATTTTTGGCAGATACATCCATCCAATTTCCATCTTTTAGCGAAATAATAAGGATGCAAGAAGTAATATGTTTTGCCCGTTGAACCAATATAGGAAAATAACTGATGGCGAAGACTGTATTCAAAACTTTAGTGATGACCACGGGTCTGGGCAGTGCAATACTGTTCACTGGTATTTCTAGCCAGGCTTTTGCCATGACTCCTTTCCAGGCCAGTTATCAATTCAGCTATAACGGCAAGAATATGGGTTCTGCAACACGGACTTTAAGTAAATCTGGCAATAACTGGACTTATGTTTTTGCAGCAAAAGCAGGTGGTGTAGCCTCGGCAACCGAAACCAGCCGTTTTACCTTCAATAATGGCAAGATCGGTTCTAGCAGTTTCAGTCGCAGCAGTAAGATTCTGGTGCATAACAACACCATGAGTATTAATTTTAATCCTTCCAGCAAAACTATCAGTACCAGAAAAGATGACGAAAAGCGCTCTTTTGCCTGGAGACCAGATGTTCTGGATGAACTGAATGCAGAACTGCAGATTCGTGAAGATCTGAAAAACTCAGGCCTGAAAGCCAATTACTATATTGCCGATGCCAAAGAAGTTGAAGGCCGTAAGTTCGTAAAACAGGGTTCAGAGACGGTGAATACCAAATATGGTTCTTTCAATACCATTAAAGTGGTGATGAAACATAGCAAACCAGGTCGTGAAACCATTTTCTGGCTGGCACCAAAACTTGATTATCTTCCAGTCAAAGTTTCGCATGTAGACAAGAAAACCTCTTATGGTTTGCTGTTAACTGATTATAAAGGTGCAAGCAACTAAGATTTTTTGGTGAATTTCGCTTGATTTTTTCCGGGTGCTTTTTACAATACGCTTTTGCTTTAAAAAGCACCTGCTCTTGAGGATTCTCCCGTGCATGCACTAGAACAGAAAATCTTGGCCGAAGGCATCGTTCTTTCTGAAGAAGTTTTGAAAGTAGATTCTTTCTTAAACCATCAGATCGACCCAGTCATGATGCAGCAGATTGGTCAGGAATTTGCCCGTCTGTTTAAGGATGCTGGTATCACCAAAATTATTACGATTGAAGCATCAGGTATTGCACCTGCAGTAATGGCAGGTTTAGAACTTGGTGTACCTGTAATCTTTGCACGTAAATACCAGTCTCTTACCCTGAAAGATGATTTATACCGCTCGAAAGTCTTTTCATTTACCAAACAGACTGAAAGTACCATTGCGATTTCAAATAAACACATCAGCTCTACTGATAAAGTTTTAGTAATCGATGACTTCTTGGCCAATGGCCAGGCAGCACTTGGGTTGGCTGATCTGATTCATCAGGCAAATGCAGAAGTGGTCGGTATTGGTATCGTGATTGAAAAATCATTCCAGCCAGGTCGTGAGCTGCTGCTTGAAAAAGGCTACCGTGTCGAATCACTCGCACGCGTGAAATCTTTAGCCAATGGTACAGTTGAATTTGTTCGTGACTAAGTTTTGCCAGTAAATTTCTGAAAGGGCGCTGAGGCGCTCTTTTTTTATATACGGTCTTTGCACGTGTTTGCTACTTTATAAATTTGGGTCATCATTTTCACTATATCCAGCTTGAACAAGCCAGCTCCAGTTTTCTGATCCAAGAACCGGATCATGCTTAACTTAGCCTAGTGATTAAGCTGTCCTGGAACAGATTAATTTTCCCATCCGACGAATAAACAACAATTTATTTTAGTGTTATTATAGAATAAGAATAAAGAGGCCTAACTATCTGCCAATAGTTAGACCCCCGTGTTCTAGGTGAAATTAGAATTATTTCACGGTCACAGTGATACTGCCGGTGTTCACAGCACCCATAGCAGTCGTTTTGATGCTATTGTTGATAGAAGATTCTGTCCCGCCTGTAAGCACATCTACAGAGGCGTTAACAGCGCCTGCATTATAGGCAATGTTCGCTACACTATAATTGCTTAAAGTCTGGTTAATTTCTTCACTATAGTTAGTGCTTAGTGAAGAACTTACAGTTTCTGAGACGTCTGAACTATCCGCAACTTCAGTTAGCTCCTCTAGAGTTTCAGAATTATTCATTGCACTGGTTGCTTCGCTAAAGTCATAGTTAGACGTTTCGTCTGATACGTTTGATACAACCTTGTTGAAGTTACCCTGTTCGATACTGATACTACCAGTATTGGCAGCACCCATCGCAGTAGTTTCAATACTACCCTCAATTGAACCAACCGCGTCTGCAACCTCTCTTGTAGCAGTCGCTGTTGCATCTAAAGTGACACTGGCATCAACATCAGCAGTATTCACTGCCAGGTTCAGCGCAGAGCCATTTTCTACTTGTTGGGAAATAGAGTCCAAAGTAGCCTGTAAACCACTATTTACCTCTACATTTGTATCACCGTCAGCTGCATAGGCCATACCTGCGCCAGATAGTAACGTGACGGATAAAGCTAGTGTTTTGATCGTGTTATTCATCGTTATTCTTCCTACTTTTGTTTTAAAGTACCTCTCGCCCGGTACTTTTTTTTAATCAAGGGAGCGAGCCCGTCGTTACTGACCAGTTAATCCCGTTGAGAGCTGGACCAGTAATTTTCTACAACTTCTGGATTGACATCCCATAAGCTGGATGACTTCTCCTCGTCTTTTTCTTTGTCAGCTTTTTCTTGACTATCTTTTTTGTCATTCACTTTGCCTGTTGAAGATGACCGCTTGCTCTTGCCGATATATTTAATCAGCTCCTCTTTGCTCATTTCCGGCTCCGCTTCAGGATTCTGAATCACTTCAGACTCTTTGTTTTTGGGTGCCTTGGTATCTTTACTCGGTGTATTGGTGGATTTATTTTTTTGATTTGAGGATTCCGTTTGAGACGGAACTGATGTTTGAGCCGTACTATTCAAATCCGGATTTTTTTGTTGCTGGTTTTTCTTGTATTTATGCAAAGCGACAGAACTGCGGGTTAAGTTCAACTGGCCGAATTCAGGCGGTATCTGTGCACGACAGCTTTCAAATACTGCTGGTGGTACCACCTGGCTAAGCAGCTCAAAAGTTGCCAGATTCAGCATTTGGCGCAAGGCAAAATTGGTAGCCTCCCGCTCTCCCTTTCCGATCTGAATATTTAATAGCGTACGTCCGGCAAATCTACCTGCACCGATTCCATAATCCTGTGCAGCAATCTGTTTCTGTAGCGAGACATTGCCCACGACCCTACTGCTGCGTGTATCGGTAAGAGATAAATCCAGACCAACCATAATCCGGGTTTGACTATAGTTCGGGCCAACGCCTGCGATCTGCATGTCAAAACCACCTCCTGGAATAAAATCCAGACTGTTAATACTGCCGGTAACATAATAATCAGATGCCTGAATCTGCTTGGGGTCACGAATCCCCCATTTGGCCTCACTTTCAATAATCCGGGGATCTCGCCGGTTCATCAAACTGACGCCCGCCTGAAACAGAGCGGACTGCACCATGTCTCCCGCGCCCTGGGTCACCATTTTTCCGCTACCGCCATTGGTAACTACATCTTTACCGGTCTGGTCGAGAATTGCACCCACAGAAAAACTGACATCACTACGTAATTGCCCTTTCAGGCAGGACAAGGCCATATCAAAAGGGGTGAAAATATCGGTGATCGGTGGACCTTGTACCAGTTTGACAGGCTTTTTATTGGAAGGCGCCAAGCCCGTACAGCCTGTAAGCAAAGAGCTGAAAAGAACTGTAACACTCACCCCGCATATCATTTTCCTGCTTAAGGGAGAACTTAGCATGATGACTCCCCCTTCTGATTACTTAAATTAGGACATTTCGGCTGATTTTGACTGGGCTGATTTTGACTGGTATTTGAACTGACCGGGGCTTCATTCAACAGTTCACTTTTGATGTCTACGGTGTTGCCGGAACCATCGACATTAATGTTGTTGGTTGGGGTATTGACCGTACCGATAGAACTTGTAGAGGTGCTGTAGATCGTGGTTTTGCCTAATCCGGAATAATAATCTGACTCCTTAAGCTCAATCAGGTTTGCTTGGACCAGGTTTTCAGCGGAACGGTTACTTGAGGGTTTCCAACGCTGACTCCACTCATCAGAGGTTGCATATGCATTGTTTATAAAACATAAACAAATTAAACCCATATTGATCAATAGTATTCGCACCATATTAATATCCTCTGACCCAAGATGCTTATTCATTTTTTAATTTAGTAATATCTAATTTATCTGACAAAATATTAAATCACATAAAAATTTAAAATATACCCTTTATCTATCTCTATCTTTTTTTTACTTATTATTACGATTTATCTTTTTGTTTTTATTTAATAAATTACGATTTATCTTTTTGTTTTTATTTAATAAATATAGTTTTGTATCCAGTTTGTGATTTGTAAGAAAACATTATAAAAACAATTTTCACATATCGAATTTATTTAAAAAACTTTATTTAAATAATATTTTTTTAATCTTAAAAATAATAAAAAAATCCTCTTATAAATTCCGAAATTAATATTTTAAAATTACTTTAAATACCATAAATTTTGATTTTATTAGAGATTCTAAACAATTGTGACATATTTCATCTATTATTTAATATACGATTAATAGATCACACTTTGGATTATTTATAAGGAAAGCTCTCAATAACTGCACCTTTTAGAGGCAATCCCTTAAACCGAAGATCTCTGCTTTCTTCTCTCGAATTTCCTTCCCCTCAACAGGCTTCAAAGCCACCCGTCTTTGGCAATAACTCAGCTAATCTTGTCTATAGAATAGAAAGTAATAAAGAGCAGCTGATCCGACCATCTGGTAGTTTTTATAGCTTCAAATAAACATAGCGTGTGTGTCCAAAAAGGATTAGAGCGAAATTATTTACAGCTGAAATACAATGTTTTAGCTTTAATTCAACTAGAATCAGTCAGGTAGAAGCTTTTCCCATAATAGATGTCAAAAAACCATACTAAACATCGTATGACCCGAATAACTGTTTGGGAGAAGACAATCTCAGATCATCTATGAGCTTAAGCAAAGCAAATATCAATTGTTGATGGAACAAACCTATGCAATGTCCTAAATGTGGCTCAACAAACATTGAACAACGCAATCATGAACAGAATTTAAAGAAAATTGGCGGCATTCTCATGAGTTCAGCCGGCGCAACTGCGGGAACAGTAGGTGGCGCTGCTTCGGGTGCTTCCATTGGTGCTGCAATTGGTACTGTAGCCGGACCTTTAGGCGTGATTGTGGGTGGAACAGTGGGTACTTTCGTAGGTGCGATCAGTGTGGGCATTACCGGAGGAGTGGTGGGTAATTTTCTGGGGAAAAAAGCCGGGATTTCCGTTGACCGCAATGTGTTTCAGGATTATCAATGTCTGAAATGCAAATACAGATTTAGCCAAAAAGATCAAAAAGATCAAAAAGATCAAAAAGATCAAAAAGATCAAAAAGATCAAAAAGATCAAAAAGATCAAAAAGAAGCTTAATATAATTGAGGAAATGAAGTGAGTACTTCATTTCCTGCGAGAGCTTGATCAGCCTTGATTGAGCTTCAGTACAACCTCACCCAGACGCTTGCCCTGTACTTCACACAGAATTTTTTCATCCTGACTTAAGCCCTGATCATGCCTGGGGCCGCTGACATGACTGGCACCATAAGGTGTACCGCCAGTTTTGGTATTCGATAGTGCCGATGTTGCATTGCTAAGCCCCATGATCATCATGCCATGATGAAACAACGGCGGCAGCATGCTTAGCAAAGTACTTTCCTGTCCGCCATGCATGGAACCTGACGCCGTAAACACGCAAGCAGGCTTACCATGCAAAGCGCCATTCAGCCATAGACTTGTGGTCTGATCCCAAAAATACTTCATTTCAGAAGCCATGTTGCCAAAACGAGTCGGTGAACCCAGTGCCAGACCGGCACATTGCGCAAGATCATCCAGAGTGCAGTAAATATCTCCTTCTTCCGGAATGCTTGGTTCCGCGACTTTTACCATGCTGGATATATTGGGAACCGTCCTGATTTTTACTTCCACGCCTGCCGCTTCAATTCCATTGGCAATCAAATGCGCCATTTCTTTGGTTGAGCCATATTTGCTGTAATATAAAACAAGGACATAAGGTTGCATCATGGTTCTTATTCATTACTAAAAAAAATAAAACTATACGATACTTTGCAAGTTTTTTGGTTAAGCTGATGATGAAAATTCATGATGATTAAAAAAATTGAGATTGGATGCAGATGATTGATAAGTATTTAAAGAAATTACCTTTCTATGAAAAACACTGGTTTCAATTTGTTTTATTTGTATTACGACGTTTTGAAGCAGACCGCTGTCGCGAACAGGCAGGTTCATTGACTTATACCACCCTGTTTGCGGTGGTGCCGATGCTGACAGTTTTTCTGGTAATTATTTCTTCAATTAAAGCACTAGAACCTGCGCGGCAGCAATTGCAACAGCTGATTTACAGTAACTTTTTACCTAAAACCACCATTGCATTTGATAAAGCCCTAAATGCCTTTACCGACAAATCCAGCAATCTCACCATCATTGGTATTCTGTTCCTGTTTGTGACGACAGTATTGATGCTGAGCAGTATCGAAACGGCATTTAACCGGATTTGGCGTGTGACTGAAACGCGAGGCGGGATTATAGGATTTATGCGTTACTGGACCATCATTTCGCTGGGACCAATTTTACTGGGCAGTGCATTTGTGATTTCCTCGACTGTAGCGTCCCTGAGCATTCTCAGCAACAATTTTTCCGGTTATGAACTAGATGGCGCTTTTGTTCTCTGGGCAATTTCCTTTTCGTTGACAGTACTCGGTTTTTTCATTCTGAACTGGACCATTCCGAATCGCAGCGTACCGATTAAATCTGCCTTTATTGCAGGCCTGTTTAGTGCAGTAGTATTTGAACTGCTGAAAAACCTGTTTGGCTGGATCATGACAAACTTTACCAGTTATGAAATTGTCTATGGTGCCTTCGCCGCTGTGCCAATTTTCCTGCTCTGGATTTATCTGTCATGGATTATTGTATTATTGGGAGTTGAGATCAGTTATGCCCTGACCGCTTTTGAATCTGGTCAGGACAACAAACGCCATCCGATCGTCATGCTGCTGGATTTATTAGAGCTCTTTTATAAAAAGCAAAAAACGGGTGAAAGCATCAGTGAAGCGCAAGCGCTGGAAGTGCTGGGCCGAGATGAAATTGGTCGCTGGCCGAGCTATGTCGAAATGTTCGAAAAGCAGAATCTGATCAAACGTACCGATGAGAATGAATATGTGCTGGTCCGCGACCTGGATCAGGTGAGCTTCTGGAATTTTTATTCGCAACTGCCCTATCCACTGCCACGCAAAAACCATCTTATCAATACCCAGCCTGATGATATCTGGATGCAAAATTTCTCACCCAAGTTACAGGAAGCAGATCAGTATCTGGAAGAAAAACTCAGTTTCCCGCTATCCGAATTGTTCCGACGTAAATAGAAAAAATCCTCTCGCTCGAGAGGATTTTTTCTATTTACGTCGATGGATTTATAAGCAGGCTTCCCCACCAACCACCACAATTCTCAGCCACCGCCTGAATGACGAGGCGATAAAAAGGACTGCATTTGCAGCCCTACAGCTTGAACAATATAAAATACCAGGATTATTTAACAAAAGTCGTCCAGATATAATCCTGAGACTTACCTTTAAGAGTCATTTTGAGCTGGTCACCGGAATGTAATGCCGCAACGCCTGCCGGTGTACCGGTCATTACCACATCGCCCTCTTCTAAAGTAAAGACCTGACTAATCTCAGCCAGCAGAGTCGCAATATCAAAAATCAGTAAAGCGGTATCGCCTTTTTGACGCAGCTCATTATTAATTTCAAGTGTGTAGTGCACATCTTTCCAGTCAGTAACCACATCCGCTACAGGTACCCAGTCCGACAACAGGCAGGAACCATCAAAGGCTTTGGCACGTTCCCAAGGCTGACCTTTTTTCTTATGATCATCTTGTAAATCACGCAACGTTAAGTCCAGACCTAAAGTCACAGCACCTACTGCCTGCAGGGCTTTTTCAGGATCATTTTCCTTGCTCAAGGTCCGGTCAATACGCAAACTCAACTCGCATTCATAATGGCAGTTACCCCATTCAGGATTCCATTCAATGCCTGCTTCAAGCGAAGTTAAGGCACTCGGTGGTTTGATGAATAATACCGGCCGATCAGGGATCGCATTACCGAGTTCCTTGGCATGATCGGCATAACTGCGACCCACACAAACAATTTTGGACGGACGTGTGCTCATGATCAAAACTTCCCTTTGGTAGATATCTGAATTATTTTTTAAATGTATGCTCAAACATGCTCTGTTCAGTGCCATCCTTAAATGCACGCTTCGGCACAATAACCACGGTACGGTTTTTTAATTCCAGCATATAAGTGAGTTTACCGACAGCAAAATTCTGCACTTCGCTATATGGCACCAGCTTGCTACGATCATTGGTAAAAATTTCCGCATAGTCCTGATACAGATCAATACCCTGTTCGCTTTTACCAAACTGATATTTAATAAACTGGCGCTTAAACATCATCGGCAGGAACCAGTAACGCATGATGCCTTGCAGGATCAGGAAGAATGCTCCCAAAGCCACGTAATAACGTCCGACGCCATCAAAGCCCATCGAAAAACCCCAGATGATAATCCCGATACTGACCAGAGGTGTCAGAAAACGTGAAATCTGTTTTTTACCAAACGTTGCCAGGGCAAAACCATCCTGAGATTCTTCTAAAGTCAGAAAATAACGGGTCGATAAAGTCGGTGCTGACTCAGTCATAGCATCACATCAAAAAATAAAATCTTGCCCAATACTATACCAAAATATACACAGCGCTTATGGCCTGTCACATCAATTACATAACTTTGCTTTGGAATTTCGTGCTTTTGGTTTTAAATAAATAGCAATTAAAACAAAAAATATGTAACAGGTTGCTGAATGAACGGATTAAAGCAATGCATAGTCATCAGTGTTCTTTTAGGAACCTCTACCACAGCACTGGCCAAGATTATTCCCTGGAATGCCGAACTGCCGAGCAGTCTGAGTGCCTATCAGGGAAATGCTCACCAGCTGGCAGAGTTAACCGGCGAGCGGATTCTGATTTATGCGCATCCCTCATCTAAAACCCAGCTTCCGACCTTAAACAGCAATGCACCCAGCAAGGCACAGTTTTATAGTGCGGCTGTGGTATTGCCGGTAGCTGAAGCTCAGGTCGAAAAATTGCTGCAACATTATCCAAATTATGTGGGTCTGTTTCCGACATTAAAGTCAGCCAAAGTGCTGGAGCAGCAGGGTTCGATTCAGCAGGTTAAATATCAGGTTCATATCCCAACCCCGATTCCGGTGTTAAACTTTAAAGAAACCGTAGTGATGCAGCATCATCTGGGTGATAACAGCATCAGCACCTTAATTATCGATGCGCCAATTCCCTATGGTGCAGGAAAACTGGAATGGTTTGCACTGGGTTCGCATAGAACGCTGGTGACTGTCACCCAATGGGGCGACCTGAACCAGCCCAAAGGCTTTTTATTCAGTAAAATCCTGAATGCGCTACCTGAAGCCAAACTCGGCATTCCGCCGAGTACCAATGCATTTCTGCTGGAAGCACTACAACAACGCTTTAAAACCGAGCATACAGCAGCACTAGCAACTCCGATTCCGCAACTGAGATTCAACCCTCAACAGCTACAAAAAATTGCCCAGATCAGCCAGAAGTCTGGGCAACCGGTCAGTTTCATTTTGCCGAACTATCTGGTCAAAGAAGGAAAAGTCTCAGAAAATTTAAGATTTAGTAGCACCTATCAATATTTTGCGCATCCGGTCGAAAAATTGCGGCCGTGGTTAGCAGCTGAAGCAACCCAGCAGCTTTTTCCCCGGCAGATCAAGAAGGTCGAACTTAAGCCGGTCAATCCTCAGAATATAGATGCCAACTATAAGGTGTCGGTCGGTTTAGGAGTGATTCAGATTCCATTTAACTTCAAGATGCGTTTTTACCAGCCTGATTCCCTGCAAAACCAGTTCAATGCCAATGGCGGCGACTTGAAGTTTGTGAAAGGTGGCATGCGCTTATTACCGCAGTCACAAGGTACCTTATTTCAAATTACCAGCAGTATGAAGATTCACGATCAGGCACCGTTCTTATTAAGAGCCATGCGCAGTATGCCCTATCATGATGTTTTACCTGCAGTGGGTGGCAATACCGTTTATGCACTGAAAGTGCAGCAGAAATTAAGATAAGAAGGAGGCAGAGAGTTATTGGTTTTTTATATGAAAAATTAAAAAACTACAGATGTAAAAAAACCGCATCACTGTGCGGTTTTTTCATAATTCTTTATCAAGATTGGTGCGCTCAGAGAGATTCGAACTCCCGACCCCTTAGTTCGTAGCCAAGTGCTCTATCCAGCTGAGCTATGAGCGCGACGTCTTGATGGGGTGCATTATACGAGTTTTTTCAGTCTTGTTAAGTGTTTTTTAATAAAATCTCAACCGAACGTACAGTAATTAAACGATGCAGCAATATTCACAACTTTCTGCCGAAAACTTCTGCAAATTTAGAGCTAAAAGCACTTAATTAATTCGACCAAGAAGCCGGATTTTCCAAAAAATTCCAGCACTACGCAATGGGTCAACCTTAAGTATTCTCAACCAGGTATCCAACCAGAATAGAATTCAAATATCAGATAACCATCATCCTTGTACGCTTTATCACTCGCCTATTGTTCCGGTCTTTACTGCGCCTGCCCTTTGATAATACGCAAACACAACACCATTTGAGCTAGCCAAGTGGTCTATCAACTGAAAAGCGGCGGGTATTGATTCATGATTAAACAGGCGTTTGCCAACACCCAGTATAATTGGAAAAGTCAGCAGACGAAGTTCGTCCACAAGCTCATATTTGAAAAGCGCCTGTACCACTGCAGCACTACCATATACACGAATATTCCCCTCCCCTGAAGCCTTCAGGTTAATGATCTCATCCATACTTTTTAGAAAGATCGTATTTTGCCAGTCCGAGTGCTCCAGACTGGTAGAAAGAACATATTTATTGACATCATTAATTCCCGGCCAGTCTTCAGCATGTGTGGGCCAGTAAGATTCAAAAATCTGAAAAGTATTTTTTCCTAAAAGAATATCGGAGGGCTGCATCCAGTTTTGCATGATGGCATCAAATGCCGGATCAGGTTCCGCATTAAAATACGGCGCCACCCAGCCACCATATTGAAAACCACCAGATAGATCTTCTTTCGGGCCTCCGGGCCCCTGCATCACGCCATCTAGGGTCAAAAATTCCTGGACAATGATTTTTCTCATCACGACTGCCTTTATTTTTATTAAATCGCCTGAGACTTATTTTTAGCACGTGATGTCTGGTGTTTCTGTAAATTTTAGGCACAAAAAAACCGCAACATGTGCGGTTGATTGTTCAAGTTGGTGCGCTCAGAGAGATTCGAACTCCCGACCCCTTAGTTCGTAGCCAAGTGCTCTATCCAGCTGAGCTATGAGCGCGTAACTTGTGTGCCTAGGTTGGCGATACATTTTTCTGCTTAACTTACTTGGTGCGCTCAGAGAGATTCGAACTCCCGACCCCTTAGTTCGTAGCCAAGTGCTCTATCCAGCTGAGCTATGAGCGCGCGATGTAAGTAAGCGTGGCGGTGAGAGAGGGATTCGAACCCTCGATACAGTTACCCGTATGCGTCCTTAGCAGGGACGTGGTTTCAGCCACTCACCCATCTCACCGTAACGTGCGGCCATAATACAAATTTCGGCATGGCACTGCAAGCGCAGCATCAAAAAAAAGTGCATATTTTTGCTCGTTTAAATACTTTTTAAGCAATTCCTCGATTTTTCGTGCATTTTGATAGCGAAAAAACTGCATAAATTTCCAGTTATCGAAAATTAACAGAAAATTGAAAACTTAAATGGATTATTGCAATCATTTACGTGCAGTCTGCGCATACATGTTTTATGCTAAACCAATCTCCTAAGATAAATTTAAAGACATGATGAAAAACTGGGTCGATCCTGAAGCAAAAGCTGAAGCCGAACGTTATGACAACCCTATCCCTAGCCGCACGCTGATTTTAGAAACTATCGAAAAGAACAATGCCCAGTCCCATGCAGACCTGGTCGAACATTTTGAAATTGCTGATCAAAAAAGTATTGATGCCCTGAGCCATCGTCTGATTGCGATGGTACGTGACGGCCAACTGATGAAAGACGGTTATAAGTTCCAGATTGCGGCAGAACAGCCTGAGCATGAAGCAACGGTCTATATCAACTCAAAGGGAAGCGGTACCGCCAATATTTCAGGTGAAGATGATTTGCTGCTCCCTGAGCGTGAACTGCGTCAGGTCTTTAATGGTGACCGGGTTAAAGTACGTCAGACTTCAGTGGATCGTAAAGGTAAGTCTTGGGGCTTTATTACCGAAGTTTTGCAGCATCGTGTCAAAGAGATCATTGGTAAAGTATCAGAGTATGAAGGTGAATACTTTGTTCAGCCGGCTGCTCCAAATGCACATCAGCCGATTACCCTGGAAAAAGAGCTGATTGAACATGCCAAGGTCAAAGTCGGTGATTCTATTCGCGTTGCGATTGATCGCTACCCGACCAAAGAAGAATTTGCAACCGGCCATATTGTGCAGTCCATGGCAGACAAGGCCGATACCGAGATCATCATTCCACAAACCATTCTGGAATATGGCCTGCCTTATGAATTTCCGGAAGAAGTCGTTAAAGAAGCTGAAAGCTTCAAGGAACCGACAGAGAAAGATCGCGAAGGCCGTGTGGATCTTCGAGATTTGGCACTAGTGACCATTGATGGTGAAGATGCGCGTGACTTTGATGATGCCGTTTATGCCGAAAAACGTCCAGGTGGTGGTTATCGTGTAGTCGTGGCGATTGCCGATGTCAGCCATTATGTACGTCCTGGCAAGCCGCTGGATGATGAAGCCCAGGAACGCGGTACATCTGTCTACTTCCCGCACTTCGTTTTACCGATGTTACCTGAAGCTCTATCCAATGGCTTGTGTTCTTTAAATCCGAACGTTGACCGTTTATGTATGGTCTGTGATTTAAAACTGTCACGTGCTGGCCGTGTGACCGGTTTTGAGTTCTATCCGTCTGTCATGCATTCCAAGGCACGTTTGACCTATGATCAAGTCGCACAGTATCTGGAAGGCGACAGCCAGGCCATTACCGAAGACCGTGAAGTTCGCAAGTCGATCAATACCCTGTTCCAGCTTTATCAGGTTCTCAAAGGCTTACGTTCTGAACGGCATGCCATGGAATTTGAAACTGTAGAAACTTACATGACCTTCGACGAAATGGGTGGAATTAAAGAAATTCTTCCACGCACCCGTAATGATGCACATAAGCTGATTGAAGAATGTATGTTGCTGGCCAACGTGGCAGCCGCAGAATATGCATTAAAAAATGAAATGCCAATGTTGTACCGCGTGCATGAGCCACCTGAGTTTTCGCGTATCCAGAAAGTCCGTGATTTCGTCAAGCTGTTGGGTCTGCAATTCCCGGAACAGCCAACGCAAGCCGATTATCAGGCCGTGATTGAGGCGACTAAAGACCGGATCGATGCACCAAGTATTCATTCCGTGTTACTGCGTTCCATGATGCAGGCTTATTATGGTGCCAACAATGCCGGCCATTACGGTCTGGCATATGAAGCCTATACACATTTCACCTCGCCAATCCGCCGTTATCCGGATCTGTTATTGCATCGTGCCATCAAAGCACATTTAAATCACAAGCCATCTCCACTTTCAGGCGGGGCTTTAGAGGCTGCCGGTGAACATTTCTCTGCAACAGAACGCCGTGCTGATGAAGCTTCCCGCTCTGTAACCACCTGGCTTAAATGTCACTATATGCAGCAGCATCTGGGTGAAGAGTTTGTGGGCATTGTCAGTGCGACGGCAGAATTCGGCCTGTTTGTCACGCTAAAAGACCTTTATGTCGATGGTATGGTACATGTCAGCCAGTTGGGCGATGACTTCTTTGTCTATGACCAAAGCAGCCAGAATCTGGTCGGCCAGAACCGCGGTCAGATTTTTGGTTTAGGGGATGAAGTCAAGATCAAGGTTGCCGGTGTAAATCTGGAAGAGCGCAAGATTGATTTTGAACTGATCCAACAGCTCAGTCATGCCGGCCGTGCAGTCCGTGCCCGTGCACCGCGAGTAAGCGAGAAAAAACCGCTACCACGTCCTACTGCGACAGAAGAAGTGTTTGGCAGCAATGAGCGTGAGTCTAAATCCAACCTGAACGCTGATGGAGAACAACCCAGACGACGCAAAAAAGGCAAAGGAAAACCCAGCTCTTACAGCAACAAGCCTGCTAAATCATCTGCAGGAAAGTCTGAAGCAAAGGATAAAGGTAAAGTAAAGAAAAAGGCCAAGGTTAAAAAGAAAAAGTCCAATGCAAAAGCCAAGACTGAATAATCTGTGACAGTTTAAAAAGAGCGCTACGGCGCTCTTTTTTATTTATAATCAAAATATTACGAAATGAAAATTATAAAAATGGATACCATCACTACTTTTACTCTGAACATTTCTTTAATGGCTTTGCTTATGACTGAGGCCTTAAAGAGGCTTTAAATAATAATCCTATCACCATGAGAGTCACCTACTGGTATCAACACCCTTTAAACCTATGGAAAACTAAAATCACCAATATTTCCATCATCGATATAAATGAACTAGAAGGCTTACCCTCATCTGATAGTGAATTTATTGAATAACTTCAAAATATTAAATACAAAGCTAGAGAAAAAACTTTAACTGCCTTGATTTCTCTCACTAGAAGCCCTACATCTAAATTTAATACTGAAAATTAATTTGGCAGAAACGACATGATTTTAGAAAAGGCAACTTTGCCTATTCCGCAATTTGATCAGATTACCCTAGAAGAACTTAAACAAAAGATTGAAAGCTGTATTGCTGAAGGTCAAAAATTCCTGAATGAACTTACCGAAACACCTGAATCAGCTCAGGAACAGCTTGCCATTTTGGAACATGTCGACACACTCGAAAATAATATGAGTGAGGCTTGGGGCATTCTTTCACATCTCAACGCCGTGAAAAACAATGCGGAAACACGTGATGTCTATCAGGCCTTATTACCCGGTCTAAGCGAATACTATACGCAACTCGGTCAACATACAGCGCTGTATCAGACTTATCAGCATATTCATGATGCACCCATCTTTAATGAACTCCCGGCCGCACAGCAAAGTGCCATCAAACTGGCCTTACGTGATTTCAAACTGTCTGGTGTGGCATTGGAAGGAGAAGCGAAAAAGCGCTTTGCGGAAATTTCTGCGCGCCTGTCCCAATTGTCTTCAGATTTTTCGAATCATGTATTGGATGCCACTCAAGCCTACTTCAGACCATTAAATGAAGATGAACTAGCGGGCTTATCGGCAAACAATATTGAACTGCTCAAACAGTATGGCAAGCAGCATGAACTGGATCAACCGGTGGCTACCCTGGATTTTCCATCCTATCTGGCAATCATGACCCATGCAGAAAATCGTCCTCTGCGTGAAGAGCTCTATAAGGCGTATGTGACGCGAGCATCAGATCAGTCTGGGCAGACCGAGTTTGACAATACTGCCTTGATCGAAGAAATTCTCAGTTTACGTCTGGAAATGGCGAAGCTGCTTGGTTTTAATAATTATGCGAAATTGTCCTTAGCCAGCAAAATGGCACCGAGTGTAGAGGCGGTAGATGAATTCCTGCGTGATCTGGCAGAACATGCCCGTGTACCGGCAGAGAAAGAAGTTAGTGAACTGAAAGCAATTGCTGCTGAAGATGGCATTAGTGACCTGCAACCCTGGGACAGCAGCTATTATTCTGAAAAGCTGAAAATGCAGCAATTTAACCTGTCACAGGAAGCACTTAAACCTTATTTCCCTGCGCCAAAAATCCTGCAAGGCCTGTTCAGTATTGTCAATCGCCTGTATGGGATACAGGTAATTGAACGTGATGCACCGGTTTGGCATCCGGATGCACATTATTTTGAACTGGAAGATCAAGGTCAGGTGATTGGCGGCTTCTATCTCGATCTGTATGCACGCCAGGGCAAACGTGGCGGTGCCTGGATGAGTGGCTTCCGTTCCCGTATGCAGACCAGTGACGGCCTGCAAAAGCCGATTTGCTATATGGTCGGTAACTTCACTCCTCCTGTCGGTAGTCGTCCTGCACTACTGAGCCATGATGAAGTGATTACCCTGTTCCATGAATTTGGTCATGGCCTGCATCATATGCTGACAGAGGTAGACAATATTGCTGTAGCTGGTACCCATGGCGTGGCCTGGGATGCGGTTGAGCTGCCAAGCCAGTTTATGGAGTTCTGGGCCTGGGATCAGGAAAGTCTGGATGTGCTCAGCGAGCATATAGAAACCCAGGAATCCCTACCGGCTGAATTGCTCAAAGCCCTACTCGATGCACGTTTTTTCCAGTCTGGCATGCAAACCCTGCGTCAGCTTGAATTTGCCCTGTTTGACCTGAGTATCCACCGTGCCAATCCAGCCTTAAATGCAGCGCAGGTTCAGGATACTTTGAATGAAATTCGCGAAAAGTATGCAGTTTTGCCGACCACTGACTATAACCGTTTCCAAAACAGCTTCAGTCATATTTTCGCCGGCGGTTATGCAGCGGGATATTATTCCTATAAATGGGCTGAAGTTTTGGCCAGTGATGCCTTCGACCGCTTTGAAGAAGAAGGGATTTTTAATACTGAAACTGGAAAGCAGTTTAGACAAAAAATTCTAGCAGTTGGCGGAAAAGATACAGCACTTGACGCATTTATCAATTTCCGCGGACGCGAGCCAAAAATAGATGCGTTGCTGCGTCATCAAGGTTGGACGAACCCCTCTAAAAACGCTTAAACTAGCTTTTTAAGTTGATCACAAGGTGAGTATGATGACCATTAAACGTCGTTTCATTGCAGGCGCAAAATGTCCAAAATGTCAGGCGTTAGATCGCGTCGTCATGCTGACCTCTGGTGAAGATGAATGGATCGAATGTATTGAATGTGGTTATGAAGAAAATCGTCCCACACATGTTGATCAACCAGAAACACCAGCTGTTCCAGATGAAGTTGGCGTGATTCAGTTTAAACCTCGTTCAGTAAAATAAAAATCAAGGTTCAAGCTATGTCAGTAGAACAAAGAAATAACCCCAAACTTTTAATGGGGATTATGGGGGCTTTAGTTACTGTCGTTGCATTGGTATTGCTATATCAGTGGTTGAATGCCTCTTCCGGTGAAGCGGAACGCATACATCAGGAAGATATCGCGGCTGTTCCGGCAGCAAAACCTGCGGCGAAAACTGAAGAAGATACGGCGGCAGCGAAAGCACCTGAGACGATCGAAGCTAAAGCACTGGTATCAGATGAGCTGTTAGATGCACCAGTGCCGGAGAATGCCAGTTTGGCCAAAGAAGAAGTGGCTAAATTAGATGACATCCAAGTTCAGCTCAATG
The DNA here is from genome assembly GCF_048147925.1 of Acinetobacter sp. 226. Classification (NCBI taxonomy): domain Bacteria; kingdom Pseudomonadati; phylum Pseudomonadota; class Gammaproteobacteria; order Moraxellales; family Moraxellaceae; genus Acinetobacter; species Acinetobacter sp. 226. The sequence goes on from NZ_JAYWYX010000005.1 coordinate 32,451, forward strand.
AACAAAAAGCCACACTGGATGCGCAGCATAGCGATGCCGACCAGTTAATCCAACTGAAAGAGGAACAGATTAAGTTACTTGAAGCACAACTTGCTCAAAGCCAGTAAATCTCGACAGCATTTCAGCTAGAATATCGTCAGATCTTCTAGCTCAGTTGTTTCCATGTCTGCCCCAGCCGCTCCGCATCTGCTTAAAGCCATTCTGTTACTGACCTGCTCTGCTTTTCTCTTTTCAGTTATGGGCGTGTGTATCCGTTATGCCTCGGCAACGGTTGATAATGCCACAGTGGTCTTCTTTCGCAATTTTGTTGGGCTGTTTATTTTCTTGCCTTTCATTTTTAACAAGGGAATTGATTTTTTTAAGACTGAAAAACTGTGGATGCACACCTGGCGTGCAGTGGTCGGTCTGACTGCCATGTACGGCTTTTTTTATGCCATCGCGCACTTAAAACTCTCCAATGCCATGGTCTTCACCTACTCTTCCCCGATTTTTATTCCACTGATTGCCTGGCTATTTCTCAAGGAAAAAATTACCTTAAGCATGTTAGCCGCAGCTCTGATTGGTTTTATCGGGGTACTCTGTGTCGCCAAACCGGATTCTGGTTTATTCAACCTGATGTCAGCCATTGGTTTGGGTGCCAGCTTTCTGGCCGCGATGGCGTTTGTCACGGTTCGGGCACTGACCAAAACCGAGTCACCAGAAAAAATCGTGTTTTATTTCTGTTTTATTGGCACATTGATTTCCGTGATTCCGATGTTCTGGCTGTGGCGACCTTATACCCTGACAGAACTCAGCTTTCTTGTCGCTGCCGGCCTTTTGGCCAATTTCAGTCAGCTCTTCATGTCCAATGCTTATAAACTGGCTCCGGCAGGACAGATTGGACCAGTCAACTATGTGGCAATTTTCTTTGCTGGCATGTGGGGCTTTCTGTTCTGGCATGAAGTTCCGGACCTATATAGTCTGATCGGGCTAGGTCTGATTTTCTGTGCCATTTTGCTGTGTAGTTCGATCCTGCAAAAGCGCCTGAATTCATCCAAAGTTTGATTAAAGAATTTAAATCAAATAAATAAAAAAGCACCCGTAGGTGCTTTTTTATTGCTTTTCTTTTATTGATACCAGCCGAACAACTTAAAGATATAAGGTACATAAGCAATGATCAGCATCGCAGGCAGCAACACAATCACCGGCAAAATCCAGCGTTCATAACGGTAATAGAAAGACAGGTGTCGTACTTCTGCATCGGCTTCAGCCACTTCGGCATCGCCAATCGACTGCCTGGCCAGTAAATGATTCAGTGCCACTGGCGGCGTCACATAACCCAGCTCGAAACCAATCAGAGTAATCATCCAGAAATGAACCGGGTGAATGCCGTATTGATAAGCCACTGGAGCAACCGTTGCAGAGATCAGAATGACCGCTCCGAATGGATCCATGATCATCCCAACAAAAATCATCAAGCCGACAATCAGTGAAATCACCAGAATGGTACTGCTGATATCGGTCGGGAAGGCTTCCATAATTTCCATACGTTCCAGCAAGCCACCGACACTCACTGAAAGTGCCATCAGGATCACTAGCGCACCAATATGTCCTACAGTTTCACTGGTAGAAATATGCATAGATTTCCAGAAACCGACATGACGTAAAATTTCAGTCGCTTTTGAACGCTGCACACCATGATCAACCACCAGTTCTTTGCCTGCTTGTTCGCTATGTTCAGCTTCACGATATTCTGCATTGGTCACCGCACCGGCTGTTGCAAGCTCAGGAGCCGATCTGGAATTTAAAGTTGCGGTCAAGGTGTCATCCCAGTGCCCCACTGCCGGTAGTGGCGCAGGTTCGTGGCGCAGCTTGTCAAACAGGACAATCATCAGCAGAATCACAGGCATCATCACAGGCGCAGTAAATTCATTCAGATCAGTCGACAAGGCATATTTATAGAATAACCAGATCAGAATGAAAATCACGATATAAGGAATAACTGCAACGAAGGCACGCCCGGATTGAGGTGCAGCTACAGTAGGTGCAGCAATCCGGAATTTATTTTCTGCAACAAACAAGGAAATGACCAGAAACAAAGTCGAGCTGAGCAGGAAGACATAAATCCCATAGTGATACAGCAAATCGGTGGTGACTTCTTTATTCAGTGAGGCCACGACGACGATCAGCAAACACGGACGTAAGACTACGCCCAGTGAACCGGACATGGCAGTGGCCGCCAGTGCAAACTGACGGCGTCCACCCGCATTCCAGACTTCCTTGTAAATAATCGCACCTGCGGCAATGACGAAAATCCCCGATGCTCCGGTATAGGCGGTTGGTAATGCAGCGGCCAGCAAGATTAACCAGGTCAGGGTTTCAGGGGCCAGATTCCATGGACGCAGAATATTCAGGAACATGTCTACAACACGGGTCTGTTTCAGCAACATACCGGCCCAGATAAACAAGGCCAGATTCAGGAAGATACTGGAAAACTCCACCAATTGACCCAGATAAATCCCCTGTCCCATTGGATAGTCCATCAAGAATGTGAAGTTTATTCCGGTGATAATAGCCATATAGGCATACAGCGGTACACTTAGAAAGGCCAGACCAAAACTGCCGCCCTCACGCGTCGGTTTCGGTGGTTTGATGACCTGATAAAGGCTAATTAGAGTGAGTGTGCTAAACAGAATCATCCACAGCCAGTAGATGTATTTCATTTCGCCCATCGGCACACCCGAATTCAACACAGACTGGTATTGGCTATAAGATGAGAATGCCAGAAAAGCATTAGCAACCAGCATGGCCACCGAATAGACTTTAAAGTCCATTCGGGTACTTGGACTGCGTAGGCCAATATGATGGGTTTTTAGGGTGGCACTGATTGCAGCGAAAACCACCATGATGACCAGAAGCAAAGCCCGGTTTTCAGTACCAAACTTGAATATGCCAAAGAAAGAGGTTTCAAATGTCCGATAAGCCCGAATACTTGGATGCGCTTCTACATGCTGAATGGCTTTGTCATAAAACAGGTAAGATTCTTCACAGACCTGCTGTGCCTGTAATACCGCAGCACGGACATCCGCTTCCGAGCGCACGCCAAAGAAATCGGCATATTCATCGGCCGCATCGGCTTTCATCTGTTGCTGAACACGCTGATCGACATTGATATTACGTTCACATTGTGGGCGTGTCGGTTCAGCACGTAAAAATGAATATTGCATTCCGGTTGCCGGATCGCCGTAAATACGCTCGCCCATACGCAGCAACTGGCCGTGAATCATTTCCCCGGTGCCGATAATCAAAGTGAGCAAAAGTAAAACCAGCACGACAAAGGTCGAGATCCACTCTGTCCATATATAACGCAACAGACCTAGTCCTGATCTGTTTTGATCATCATTTTGCATATGTTTTCCTATTATTGTTTTAGCGGCCTGTCGCTTGATCCAGATCGCTGATCTTGCCTTCTGCTCCCGAAAATTCCTTTTCAAAAGTCAGGATATTTATTCTATGTTTTGAATCTGCATGAAAACCGGCATAATAAAAATGACAATTTATATTTTCTTTTAGTTTTTTCTGCCAAGTAGCTGTCTATTCCTACACTTTAGCTATCCCTAAAATAATTGGTCACAATATAAATGACTGCCAGAATCACCCCCCAGATCACCCCCAGTAAATGTGCTTCTACCAGCACTGGACTACCAATGAGTTGGGCTGTTCCGGAATTACCAATGGTATTTTCCCAGACCAGTTTGGCCAAGATGAGAAACAGCACCAGCGCCGCAAATCCACGTTCCCGCTTATACTGCAAATGCACACAGGCTACTGCTACATAAGCCCCGTGTAATACTCCTGACAACCCTGCATATGCTTCAATATTCGGCAAGAAAAAATAAAAACTCAGACTGATCAAAGGTGACAAGATCAGTAAAATGGCGGAAAAATGCCAGATATTAACGCGTGGAAAAATAAAAGGAAGACAGATAAACGCAAGAATATTAAGGAAATAATGGGTCCAACCTACATGAACCCAGTGTGCCGTCCAGAGTCGCCAGAATTCACCAAGCAGACTCTCTCGCCAATAAATGAAATCGTCCTTGAAAATTTGCAGACAAGCACAAAGAGAGACAAAAGCCGCTAGAAAAATAATTTTTTGTCGAAAATGTTGCTCTAGCATCGGCCTATTGCCCTCCTTGCTTCTCTAGTTTTGACTTCACTCCTGAAGCTTATATGGTACTGCTTACAAATCCGCGCTGAACAGCTCATCGAGTTCGGAAGAGCTGTCTGACTCATCCCAGAAACGTTGCATGCCATCATCGCCACTGCGTACACCGGTATGTTCTGTCCAATAGCGATCAGATATACCGCTGACCATAATTGCAGCCATACTGTCAATCAGCTTGAATTGTGGATTGACCGGCTTGTCTTCAGTACGGGCCTGAGCAAAAGTTTTAAGGGCATCGCGGACTTTGGCATCATCACCACTGGCCTGTGCGGCTACGGCATATAAGGCATGAGATAAACGTACACCTTTTTGCTCACCAATTTGTGTAGATTGTTTTAAGGTTTGGTAAGGGTCAGGTTTACCGTCCCCGGCGCCTGGCAACAAGGTCCAGATCACAGCGCGAGTGGCATTCGGTGCACCCCAGAATTTCGCGTTATCCAAACAAACCATGCCTCGCTCGACCACGGCAGCAATATCTTTCGGTACATGCACTGCACCACCCGAGTTAATATCATTGGTCATGGCCTGCAAGCCACTGAGCATGCCCAGCAGATAAACAGTTTGCTCGATGTCACTGTTCATGCGCGGGCATTCTTCGCCCAAGGCTTTTTGATATTTCTTTTCATAACGGCTTTGAAACAGCTGATAACCGGTATACTGACGCTGTGCTGCCAGTGCCGCCCAGCGCTTCTGCTCGATCCGGGCATCCTGGGCTTCTGCTACCTGATTGGTTTTTGAAGCACGTAAATAGCGCAACTCGGCTTCAAGTGCTTTTTGTTCAGCACAAATACCGGCAGCTGAATACATCAGTACAGCCACCCGGGTTGGATCTGCTCCCATTTCTTTGGTTGCCATAATGGCCGGCGTTAAAGAATTTCCTGAATTGCACACCATTTCAGCATCATCCATCGCTAAAATCGGTGGGACGATATGATTTTCGGTGAAACCCAGTGCCACATTGGCACCAGTTTTAATAACCTGAGAACATCCCGTCAAAACTGTTGTTGTTATTGCAATAGTCGCCATACCTTGGCATATTTTACGGACGCCTGACATTTTCCTGTCCTCTATAATTGTGATTATGTCCATCTTTCTGCTAAAGATATCAGAAGCATTTTGTGAATAAAAGAGTATTTACTCTAATTTAGACCAGACACTTTGCCATTAAATGACCACACTGCAATTGACTGTATTTAGGAGAATCCCAAATTTTGGGCAAAAAAAAGTAGCATTGCGACGGTTCAGCACATGCTACTTATTAACTGTACAAACAGAGAAGTGGTTTAAACCCTGCTTGATTAAGATGAAAATTTATCCTTCAGCACTGTCCCGATTCGTCCAATTACCAGGGCCAAAACAATCGCTACAATCAGAAACATCCACACTGGAAATTCCATCAGGGTCTCCCGTATTTGCTGTTGGTAGGCTCAATGTACAGGCTAAAAATAAAACACAGGGGATAAATTGTCAGACAATTCATCTAAGTCATGAATTAACCTTGATTTTTGTCTGACAACAAAAAGACCATAACAATCTAAGTATTTGTTTATTTTAAATTTTAATAAAATAATTAAAAAACATTTGTCTTACAATTAAATTAATTTAGTCAATACTTTTAAAGCTTTCCATTGCTTGAGTGGCAATTGATCACACCAGATCAGTAAAGGCCGAGCCTTGGCATGCTGGAAATACACCACAATATATGCCTGATGATCAATGACATGACTAATAGATACCCGATGGGTTGGCATTGCTTTAGCGGTCAATGACCATTCACGGCCATCCAGATATTCAAACTGCTCAATTTGTGGCGTCTTCCGGTAAAACAGATGGTACACCAGCAGTCCTGTGAGTGCAGACAGCAACCAGAGTGCAAATGGTAGTAACTGATAGAGCAAATACATTAACAGTGCAAAAATAAAAAGCTGAAACGCCAATGCACACAGACTGCGTTTCAGCTTGAAGCAGCGATTATCCATGAACGTAAAATTTAAGCTTCTTGATAAAATCTTTCAGTTCAGGACGCGGCGGCTCGGATACTTCCATAAACCAGTCCAGCAAATCTGGGTCTTCCTGCTCCACCAGCTCTGCAAACATCTGCTTTTCAAAAGGTTCAGCATTCAGATAGTAATTTTTGACGTAGGGATCAAAATAGACATCCAGTTCTTTTAAACCACGACGCGCACGGTAAATCACTTTGCGCTCTTCCAAGCTAATGTCATCAGTCATCGAATTTCCCCAATTCGTTATAAACCCGAATAGTTTACCTGAAGCATCAACTGAATTTCGAGGGATTTCATAGAAATGACCAAAAGCATCAGCAGATTTAGCTGATTTGAACATTCCGCTCATTGCCGCTGTTCCCGGCTTGACCTAAGTTAAAGTAAACCGATCAAAATAAGGAATAACAAGATGCAATCTGCAGCCATTCGCCCGCTTACTCCCATGCTGCCCCGCCAACTTTTTACTGCCGAGCATGAAGCTTTTCGCGAAACGGTACGCAAGTTTTATGAAAAGGAAGTTATTCCACATACCGAACGTTTTGAAGACCAGCAACATGTAGATCGAGAGCTATGGAATAAAGCTGGTGAGCTTGGTTTACTCTGTGCGACCATGCCTGAACAATATGGCGGCTCTGGCGTAGATCGGCTGTATAGCATGATCTTAATTGAAGAACAGGCCTATGCCGGAGACTCAGCTACCGGGTTTTCCCTGCATTCGGATATCGTCGCCAATTATCTGCTGAACTTTGGCAATGAAGCTCAAAAACAGCAATGGCTACCCCAAATGGCTTCCGGGGAAGTCGTCACCGCAATTGCCATGACCGAACCAGGCACTGGCTCTGACCTGCAAGCAGTGCGAACCTCGGCAGTACTCGATGACGACTACTATATCATTAATGGTTCCAAGATCTTTATTACCAATGGCTATCTTTGCGATATGGTCATTGTGGTCTGTAAAACAGGTAATAGTGACAAAGGCTCGGCCAATCTCTCCTTGATTATGGTCGAAGCCGATCGAGCTGGTTTTAGTAAAGGCAAGCCCTTAAATAAAATCGGCATGAAAGGCCAGGATACCTGCGAACTGTTTTTTGACAATGTTCGGGTACCCAAAGAAAACCTGCTCGGTCTGGAAGGCATGGGCTTTATGATGCTGATGAAAGAGCTGGCCTGGGAACGCCTGATTGTAGCGATTATCTGTCAGGCAGGTGCTGAAGCCGCTTTTGCCCACACAGTAAAATATACCAAGGAACGTCAGGCATTCGGCAAGAGCATCAGCCATTTTCAAAATACCCGCTTTAAACTGGCAGAACTGCGTACCGAGATCGATGTCTGCCGCGCTTATCTGGATCGCTGTATGCAACAACAGTTACAACAAGAGTTAGGCGTGGATGCAGCGGCTGCAGCAAAATATAAAATTTCAGAAATGTTCAGTAAAGTCGTAGATGAATGTCTGCAATTGCATGGCGGCTATGGTTATATGCTGGAATATCCAATTGCCCGGGCTTATATCGATAACCGTGCCAACCGGATTTATGCGGGTACCAATGAAATTATGAAAGAACTCATCGCGCGCTCACTGTAAAACCGACGCATAAAAAAGGAGTCTCTCAGGACTCCTTTTTCTGTACGCTAAAAATTCAAATTCAAGAAACTAGACGCGGCTTATGATTAAGTGCATTGCTCTTTTTCCTGAATTTCAGCACGCCATCTTCAAACGAAGCCTGTTTCAATTCCTTACGGTCTGCAAGATAATTATTGCTGACTTTCCACGGAGCATGTTTACCCTGCTTTGGCATCACATTTGCTGCACGGGCAATATATCCCGATGTCAGACTGCCCATCACTGTATCATCCATCAGTTCTGTGGCATCGCCTGTTGCAATGACTTCATCAAAATGTTGTTGGTCCATATGGTTAAGCAAACGGCAAATATATTCTGCTGCAATGTCCACTTTAAGCGTCCAGGAAGCATTAATATAGCCAATAATCAGCGCCATATTCGGAAGGTCACTCACCATAACGCCTCTATACAGCATATGCTGCGAGGTATCGACAGGCTGACCATCCATCGTCGCCTGAATCCCACCAAGAATTTGTATGTTCAGGCCAGTGGCAGAGACAATAATATCAGCATCCAGATGTTGACCCGATTTCAGCTGAATCCCGGTTTCGGTAAAAGTTTCTATCTGATCGGTTGTAACTGATGCCTGCCCTTCACGTAAGATTTTAAACAGATCACCATCTGGCACCACACACAGACGCTGATCCCAAGGCTCATAATTCGGGGTAAAGTGTTTCATGTCCACTTTACCTTTCAGTTGAAATTTTACTGATTTAAGCAACAGCGTTTTTAACAATTTGGGTTGCTTTTGTGCCAGCGCATAAATTCCACGCTGCATACCAATGTTACGCGCCCGCGTCAGCTTATAAGCCAGATCTTCAGGCAGATATTTACGCATTTTTGAATATATAAAATCGACAGAAGGCACAGAGGCAATATAAGTCGGTGAACGCTGCAACATGGTCACATGGCCTGCTCCACCTTTAGCCATGGCAGGCACCAAAGTAATCGCAGTGGCACCACTGCCAATGATAACCACTTTTTTGCCCTTATAGTTTAAATTTTCCGGCCAGTGCTGCGGATGAATGAATTCCCCCTTGAATGCCTGCTGATTTAGAAACTCCGGCTGGAAACCTTGGTCATAATTATAATAACCAGTACAACCCAGTACAAAATTAGCACTCCACGTCTGCTTCTTGCCCTGTGCGTCCACAATCTCTACTGACCATTTGCAGGTGGCAGAATCATAATTGGCACTTAAGACACGATGCTGAAAATGGATTTTCGGCTGAAGCTTGAATTCCTCTACCACTTCAGAGAGATAGCCTTTTATGGATGCTCCATCGGCAAGCACACTTTCCTTCTGCCAAGGCTTGAAATTAAAACCAAAAGTTGACATATCAGAATCAGAACGGATACCCGGATATTTAAACAGATCCCAGGTTCCGCCAATACTTTCACGACGTTCAATAATATCAAAAGAGCGTTGTGGACAATGTTTAGAAAGATGCGCTGCCAGACCAATCCCCGAGATCCCCGCACCCACAATTAAAATATCTACCTGCTTTTCCATATTGTTCTTTTACCTAAGCGATGCTATCAGTTTTAATTAAATCACAAAACTGACAATACACAATGTCAAGTTGATTAAAAAAGCCACTATTTTTTATCTTTTGAGGCCAAATCAATTATGCAGGATGTATAGGTAAACCAAATTCAGATTTATTCAAATAAAGTTTTCAGGCATTAAAAAAGGCCGGTTTATTCAACCGACCTTTTTGAACAACTTACGTTATTCTTCACGAAATTAGTTAACTTCGCGATCTACTAGCTCAACGTAAGCCATCGGTGCAGCATCACCTGCACGGAAGCCCGCTTTAAGAACACGTAGATAACCGCCGTTACGCTCTTTGTAACGAGGGCCAAGAACGGTAAATAATTTACCAACAGTTGCTGCTGAACGAGTACGAGCAAACGCCAAACGACGGTTTGCTACTGTATCGTTTTTAGCTAAAGTGATTAAAGGCTCAGCTACACGACGTAACTCTTTTGCTTTAGGCACAGTTGTTTTGATCAACTCGTGCTCGAACAAAGAGTTAGCCATATTTTGGAACATCGCTTTACGATGACTGCTTGTACGGCCTAATTTCACACCACTATTACGATGACGCATGGTGATAGTCCTACTTAATTAACGGCTACGATAGGCGAAACGATCGTCCATACGGAGACTAGCCGGTGGCCAGTTCTCTAAACGCATGCCGAGTTGTAAGCCTTTAGAAGCCAGAACATCTTTGATCTCAGTAAGCGATTTTTTACCCAAGTTAGGAGTTTTAAGCAACTCAACTTCGGTACGCTGTACAAGATCACCAATGTAGTAAATGTTTTCTGCTTTCAAACAGTTAGCAGAACGAACAGTTAGCTCTAGATCATCTACTGGGCGAAGCAAGATTGGGTCAACTTCTTCACGAGGTTCTTGAGCCACAGGTGCTTGATCTTTCTGAAGGTCAACAAAGATTGCAATTTGTTGTTGCAAGATTGTTGCCGCTTTGCGGATTGCTTCTTCAGGATCAACAGTACCATTGGTTTCAAGATCAATGATCAGTTTATCAAGGTCAGTACGTTGTTCCACACGCGCGTTTTCCACGGTATATGAAACACGTTTGATTGGGCTGTAAGAAGCATCTAACTGCAAGCGACCCACTGGGCGAGTTTCGCCTTCTGGGAAGCGTGAATCAGAAGTTTCGTAGCCACGGCCTTGAGCCACTTTCAGGCGCATTTTTAATGAGCCTGAGGCACTTAAAGTACCGATCAAATGTTCAGGGTTAACCACTTCAACATTATGAGGTAAACGAAGGTCAGCCGCAGTTACGTCGCCTGCACCTTGTTTCTCTAATGTTAAATAAGCTTCATTTTGATCGAACAGCTTAATCGACAATCCTTTTAGGTTCAGCAAGAGCTCGACGATGTCCTGCTGCAAGCCTTCCAAAGTACTGTACTCGTGCTCGACCCCTTCAATCTCAACTTCTACCACAGCTGCGCCAGGTAGAGAAGAAAGAAGAATGCGACGTAAAGCATTACCAAGAGTATGACCAAAGCCACGCTCTAATGGTTCTAGAATAACTTTTGCCGAGGTCCCGCTTGCCGCTTCGACCTTGATCGCTTGCGGAGTTAGAAACTCATTTGCAGTACGCGTCATATTGCTTCCTCAAGGATTATTTAGAATACAATTCTACAATCAAGCTTTCGTTGATTTCAGCAGGTAAATCAGAACGATCCGGTGCAGATTTGAACGTACCTTCTAATTTAGAATGGTCAATTTCCATCCAAGAAGGCAAGCCACGTTGAGTCGCCAATTCAATTGCGTTTTTAATACGTAATTGTTGTTTAGCGCCTTCGTGAACTGCGATCACATCACCCGCTTTAACTTGGATAGACGCAATGTTAACACGACGGCCATTCAAAGTGATGCTACGGTGAGATACTAACTGACGAGCTTCTGCACGAGTAGAACCGAAACCCATACGATAAACGACGTTATCAAGACGGCTTTCAAGTAGCTTCAACAGGTTTTCACCAGTTGCGCCTTTAACACGAGCAGCTTCTTTATAGTAGTTACTAAATTGACGCTCTAAAACACCGTACATGCGACGTACTTTTTGTTTTTCGCGTAATTGTAGTGAGTACTCAGATTGTTTACCACCACGAGCCCCGCCGTGCTGGCCAGGAGCTTTCGCATGTTTTTTAGTCTTAACATCAAACGGTTTAACGCCTGATTTAAGTTGCAGGTCTGTCCCTTCGCGACGAGAGAGTTTGCATTTTGGACCAATATAACGAGCCATGAATGTTTCTCCTTACACGCGACGTTTTTTAGGTGGACGGCAACCGTTGTGAGGAATTGGAGTCACATCGGTAATGCTATTAATTTTATAACCCACTGCACCTAAAGCACGAACCGCAGATTCACGACCAGGACCAGGACCTTTTACAAGGACGTCCAAGTTTTTCAAACCGTAATCTAAAGCAGCTTTACCAGCAACTTCAGCAGCTACCTGAGCAGCAAACGGAGTTGATTTACGTGATCCACGGAAGCCTTGTCCACCTGAAGTGGCCCAAGCCAGTGCATTACCTTGACGATCGGTAATAGTCACAATGGTGTTATTAAAAGAAGCGTGAATGTGTGCGACACCTTCAGAGACGGTACGAGTGACCTTCTTGCGTGCGCGAGTATCTTTAGCCATCTTTTAGCTTCCAGAAATCTTATTTCTTAATAGGTTTGCGCGGACCTTTACGGGTACGTGCGTTAGTTTTGGTACGTTGACCGCGGACAGGCAAGCTGCGACGATGACGAAGACCGCGGTAGCAGCCTAAATCCATTAAACGTTTAATGTTCATGGAAATTTCGCGACGTAAATCACCTTCGGTCGGAACCTTAGCAACTTCTGCACGAATCGCATCAAGCTGAGCGTCATCTAATTCACGGATCTTAGTAGTTGGAGCAATACCAGCAGCAGCTAAGATAGCTTTTGAAGTATGGCGGCCAATACCAAAGATATACGTTAGAGAGATAACAGCATGCTTGTTATCCGGAATGTTTACACCGGCAATACGAGCCATTCAATTTTCTCCAAAAAGGCAGTAGATAATCAACCGCCCCACAAAAATCTTGAGGGGCGGATAATAACCTAATTCGCCTACAGAAATCAACAGGTCTTAATCAGATTAACCTTGACGCTGCTTATGACGAGGTTCTGCGCTACAAATTACGCGGATAACCCCATTACGACGGATAACTTTACAGCTACCACAAATTTTTTTAACAGAAGCTTGTACTTTCATGATGAAACCTCAAGTGCGCTTATCCCTTAGGATGAGCAGTCGTTTTTCTCATTAACGTTTGATTATCGTATTGGTGCGAAGTGAGATGTGATTGCAGCTGAGCCATAAAGTCCATCACCACTACCACAACAATCAGCAAAGAAGTACCACCCAAATAGAATGGAATACCAAATGAACTTTGCAATATCATCGGCATCAAACAAATGACGGTGATATAAATCGCGCCAATAAACGTCAAACGATTGAGAATATGATCTAAGTAACGAGCAGTTTGCTCACCTGGACGTATACCAGGCACGTAAGCTCCGCTGCGTTTCAAGTTCTCTGACACTTCTTTAGGACTAAATACCAGTGCTGTATAGAAGTAACAGAAAAAGATAATTAACGCACCAAAGAGCACCAAATACAACGGCTGACCAGGCGACAACACCAATGCCAAATCTTGCAGGCTACGTTTAATAAATCCAGCATTTGGATCTGCACTGCCCACCCATTGACCTAAGCTCGCAGGGAACAAAAGCAATGAACTGGCAAAAATTGCCGGAATCACACCCGCCATATTAATTTTTAATGGCAAATGTGTCTGCTGTGCAGTAAATACACGACGACCCTGTTGTTTTTGAGCATAGTTCACCGGAATGCGACGCTGCGCTTTCTCGATAAACACGATCGCTGCCAAGACACCTAAAGACAGTAAACCAAAAATTACCAAGCCGATTAGGCTGGTCTGGCCATTATCTACAGATGACAATGATTGCATAATCAGATTAGGCAATCCGGCAACAATACCCGCAAAGATGATCATGGAAATACCATTTCCCACCCCACGTTCGGTAATCTGCTCACCCAACCACATCAAGAACATGGTCCCGGCAACCAGTGAGGTTACTGCAGGAACATAAAAAGCCAAACCAGTATTCAGGGTAATTCCCTGACTGATGAGGCCCGCACACATACCTATCGCCTGTACCAGCGCCAAGAATAAGGTGCCTTGTCGTGTGTATTGATTAATTTTACGTTTGCCTTGCTCGCCTTCTTTCTTTAAAGCTTCCAGCGAAGGAACCACCGTTGACATCAGCTGCACAATAATCGATGCAGAAATGTAAGGCATGATCCCCAGAGCAAGAATCGACATTCGTTCTAATGCCCCTCCAGAAAACATGTTAAACAAACCCAGGATCGTACCTGAGTTTGCATTAAACAAGTTTTCCAACGCAGCATTATTGATGCCTGGTACTGGAATATGCGCTCCTAGTCGAAACACCAACAACGCACCAATGAGAAACATCATTCGACGAATAATTTCACGGTATTTCACATGAAATGGTTGGCCTTTCATCATGTTGACATGACCTGAAGAACTAGGAGTCATAGACACTGGGGATTACTCCTCGACTTTGCCGCCAGCAGCTTCAACAGCAGCTTTAGCGCCTTTAGTCAATGCAACACCTTGAATAGTGAATGCACGAGTAATTTCACCAGAAAGTACGATACGAGCACGAGTCATGTCTTTACGTACAACGTTCGCAGCTTTTAAAGTTTCTAGAGAGACGATGTCGCCTTCAACTTTAGCAAGCTCAGATAAACGTACTTCAGCAGTTTTCAAAGCCAATTGGCTAGTGAAGCCGAATTTAGGCAAACGACGATAAAGTGCTGTTTGACCGCCTTCGAAACCTGGACGAGTACCACCGCTCTTACGTGAGTTTTGACCCTTGACACCACGGCCACCGGTCTTACCAACGCCAGAACCGATACCACGGCCTAGACGAAGGTTATCACGTTTAGCACCTTCTGCAGGTGCAATTGTATTTAAACGCAGAGTCATGGCTTATTCCTCTACACTAACCATATAGTAGACTTGGTTGATCATACCACGGTTAGAAGGTGTGTCTAACACTTCTACAGTATGACCAATACGACGCAGACCTAAACCTTGCAGGCTAAGCTTGTGATTTTTCAAGCGGTGCGATGCAGATTTAGTCTGGGTAACTTTAATCGTTTTCATGATTGATTACCCTTGAATTTGTTCTACTGAAAGACCACGTTTCGCAGCAACCTTTTCAGGAGTAGTCATATCACGCAAACCATTGAAAGTTGCGTTTACTACGTTAGCAGCGTTAGTAGAACCACGGCATTTAGTCAACACGTTACGTACGCCTACAGCTTCTAGAACTGCACGCATAGCGCCACCAGCAATTACACCTGTACCTTCAGAGGCAGGTTGCATGAATACGCGGCTAGCGCCGTGACGTGCATGAATTGGGTGCTGTAACGTACCATCAACAAGGTCAACAGTAATCATATTGCGACGAGCAGCTTCAAGTGCTTTAGAGATAGCAGCTGGAACTTCACGTGCTTTACCACGACCAAAACCTACGCGACCATTACCATCACCCACAACAGTTAATGCTGTGAAAGAGAAGATACGACCACCCTTAACAACTTTGGCTACACGATCAACGGCAACCAGCTTTTCAACAAGACCTTCGTTTTGTTCAACTTTAGCCATGATTAGAACTCCAAGCCGTTTTCACGAGCAGCATCAGCCAAGGCTTTGATACGACCATGATATTTAAAACCAGAACGGTCAAATGCAACTTTAGTAACACCAGCTGCTTTAGCGCGTTCTGCGATTAAAGCACCTACTTTTTGAGCTGCTTCAACGTTACCAGTTGTACCCGCACGTAGAGTAGCGTCTAAAGTAGAAGCTTGCGCTAATACTTTGCCACCATCTGCAGAGATAACTTGAGCATAGATGTGACGCGGAGTGCGGTTTACACACAAACGAGTCGCACCCAATGCACGGATGTGCAAGCGTGTGCTTTTCGCACGACGCAAACGGGATTGTTTCTTTTCGTTCATAAGAACCTCGCGCCTTATTTCTTCTTAGCTTCTTTACGAAGTACAACTTCGTCAGAATAACGAACACCTTTGCCTTTATACGGCTCTGGTGGACGGTAACCACGGATATCTGCAGCAACCTGTCCTAAAGCTGCTTTATCAGCAGATTTAAGAATGATTTCAGTTGCAGTTGGAGTTTCAGCAGTTACACCTGCAGGAAGTGCATAATCGATCGGGTGAGAGAAACCAAGGTTAAGATGAACAACGTCACCTTTAACCGCAGCTTTATAACCAACACCGATAAGCTGTAACTTACGTTCGAAACCTTCGCTCACACCTTTTACAAGGTTGTTAAGCACAGCGCGAGCAGTACCAGCTTGCATCCAAGCGTCTTTCGACTCTTCTACTGGAGCAATAGCTAATGTACCGTCTTCCTGTTTAAGCTCGACCAGCGCATGCAGGTTGAAAGACAATGTACCTTTAGTGCCTTTCACTTCGACCTGCCGGCCGTTCTGAGTAACTGTTACACCGTTAGGTACAGTTACTGGGGCTTTAGCCACACGAGACATGAGGAATCACCTATTAAGAAACAAAAGCAATAACTTCACCACCAACGCCTGCAGCACGTGCAGCGCGATCAGTCATGATGCCTTTGCTTGTAGAAACAATTGCAATACCTAAACCTTGCTTAACGCTTGGAAGTGCATCTTTACCGCGATACTGACGTAGACCTGGACGGCTTACGCGTTTCACAGTTTCAATAACTGGTTTGCCTTCGAAATACTTTAAAGTCAAAGTAAGAGTTGGTTTACCTTCAGCATCCGCAACTTCTACGTTTGAAATATAACCTTCTTGTTGAAGTAAGTTAGCAATTGCTACTTTCAACTTAGAATTAGGCATAGAAACAGATTGTTTCTTCGCCATTTGTGCGTTACGAACACGTGTTAGCATGTCGGCAACGGTATCTTGCATACTCATCTATAGTGCTCCTTACCAGCTTGCCTTAACAACGCCAGGTACATCACCTTGCATTACAGTTTCACGTAATTTGTTACGGCTTAAACCGAACTTACGGAAGTAACCATGAGGACGACCAGTTAAACCACAACGGTTACGTAGACGTACTGGAGATGCATTACGTGGTAATGCTTGTAATTTCATCATCGCTTCGAAACGTTCTTCGTCTGATGCATTTACGTTTGCAATAACAGCTTTTAATTCAGCACGTTTTGCAGCGTATTTAGCAACAGTAGCTTCACGTTTCAATTCGCGATTAATCATACCTTTCTTAGCCATATCGACCTCTTATTTGAACGGGAAGCCGAATGCACGCATAAGCGCACGGCCTTCGTCATCGGTGCGAGCAGTCGTAGTAATGGTAATATCCATACCACGAATACGATCAATCTTGTCAAAATCGATTTCAGGGAACATGATTTGTTCCTTAAGACCCATTGAGTAGTTTCCACGACCGTCGAATGATTTCGCAGAGAAACCACGGAAGTCACGAATACGAGGGATCGCAATCGAGATCAAACGGTCTAAGAATTCGTACATACGTTCGCCGCGTAAAGTAACTTTACAACCGATCGGCCAACCATCACGGATTTTAAAACCAGCGATTGATTTACGAGCTAACGTAAGTACTGGTTTTTGACCAGCGATAGCTTGCATATCTGAAAGAGCACCATCAAGGAGTTTTTTGTCAGCAGCAGCTGCGCCAACACCCATGTTGATCGTGATTTTAGTGATGCGAGGAATCTCCATCACATTCTTAACGCCCAATACTTCTTGTAACTGAGCTTTAAGTTCGTCATTGTAACGTGTTTTAAGTCTGGCCATGGCCTATATCAACCTATTACTTCGCTACCGCCACTGATTCACCATTTGATTTGAATACGCGAGTTTTCACGCCATCAATCACTTGGTAACCAACACGGTCAGCCTTTTGGGTTGTAGCATTAAAAACTGCCACGTTTGAAATATGAAGCGAAGCTTCCTGAGTTACAACGCTACCTTCAGCGCCTGTAGCACGGTTCGGCTTCTGATGCTTCTTCACCAAGTTAAGGCCTTCAACCTTAACACGGTCATTAGAAACAGACAGAACAGTACCCTGTTTGCCTTTTTCTTTACCTGCGATCACAATTACTTGATCGCCTTTTTTAATCTTAGCCATGATCGCCTCTTATAGAACTTCAGGAGCCAATGAAATAATTTTCATGAACTGTTCAGTACGAAGTTCACGAGTCACTGGTCCGAAAATACGAGTTGCAATCGGCGCTTTGTTGTTGTTCAAAATAACAGCAGCGTTATCGTCGAAACGAATCACTGAACCGTCTGCACGACGGATACCGAATTTTGTACGAACCACAACCGCATTCATCACGTCACCTTTTTTAACACGTGCGCGTGGAATTGCTTCTTTTACAGTAACTTTAATAATGTCGCCAACAGAAGCATAACGACGATGCGAGCCACCAAGTACTTTAATACATTGTACGCGGCGTGCACCACTGTTGTCTGCTACGTCGAGCATAGTTTCGGTCTGAATCATTGCCCTACTCCAAAACCGAGCAACACCGGTCGAAATTTCGAAAGGCTCAAAGAGTACTCGAAATTGACCGATGATGCAACAAGAACGTTAATTACTCAGCAGCTGCTTCAACAACTTCAACTAGAGTCCAAGACTTAGTTTTAGAAATTGGGCGGCTTTCTTTAATGGTTACAACATCACCAGCTTTCGCTGTGTTGTTCTCATCATGAGCATGTAATTTTGTTGAACGGCGGATTAATTTGCCATACAACGGGTGTTGAACTTGGCGTTCAATAAGCACAACGATAGATTTATCCATCTTGTCGCTTACAACTTTGCCAGTTAACGTGCGGACTGTTTTATCACTCATTGTCCGTTCCCCTGTTTTTCGGTAAGGAGGGTCTTAATACGAGCAATAGTCTGACGAGTAAGTGCAACTTCATGCGATTTACCCAATTGACCAGTTGCTTTCGCCATACGAAGACGGAATTGGTTAAGCTGTTGCTCATCAAGCAAAGCTGTCAACTCTTCTACCGACTTTTCACGTAGATCTTTAGTTTTCATTACATTACCGTCCGAGTCACGATAGCGGTTTTAAACGGAAGCTTAGCTGCTGCAAGCGTAAACGCTTCGCGAGCCAGTTCTTCGTTAACACCATCAATTTCGTACAAGACTTTACCTGGTTTGATTTGGCAAACCCAATATTCCACAGAACCTTTACCTTTACCCATACGCACTTCAAGAGGCTTAGAAGTAATCGGCTTGTCCGGGAATACACGGATAAAGATCTTACCACCACGCTTAATACGACGGCTAATTGTACGACGCGCTGCTTCAATTTGACGCGCAGTCATTTGACCACGTTCAACTGATTTAAGTGCAATAGTACCGAAAGATACTGTGCTACCGCGGTGTGCTAGACCAGTGTTACGGCCTTTCTGCACTTTACGGAATTTAGTACGCTTAGGTTGCAACATGGATTATTCTCCTTTTTCAGCAGAACGATCATTGCGACGACCACGACGCTCTTGACCTTCACCACGACCACGACCGCGTTTAGCTGGACGTTCTTCTGCTGGAGCTGGGTTCATGACTTGTTTCATGCCGCCCAAGATCTCACCACGGAAGATCCAAACTTTAACACCGATCGTACCGTAAGTAGTCTCAGCACGCATAGTCGCATAGTCGATATCTGCACGAAGCGTATGTAGAGGTACACGACCTTCACGATACCACTCAGTACGAGCAATCTCAGCACCACCTAAACGGCCTGAAACTTCTACTTTGATACCTTTAGCACCAGCACGCATGGTGTTTTGTACCGCACGCTTCATAGCACGACGGAACATTACACGTTTTTCTAATTGAGAAGCAATCGCTTCAGCAACTAGACGCGCGTCTAAGTCTGGACGATCAATTTCATTGATACTTACTTGCGCAGGGACACCCATGATAGCTGTCAATTCGCGTTGTAGTTTCTCAATATCTTCGCCTTTTTTACCGATCACGATACCAGGACGCGCAGTGCTAATAGTTACTTTAGCAGCACCTGTCGGGCGTTCGATAAGAATATTGCTGATCATCGCGTTTTTAAGTTTTTTAGTTAAAAACTCACGAACTTGAAGATCTTTAAGCAAGTATTCAGCGTATTGTTTCGGATTCGCATACCAGTTAGCGTTATGACGTTTCACAACACCTAGGCGGATACCGATTGGATGAACCTTCTGACCCATATCAAACCCCTACCTTAACGGTGATGTGACAAGTACGCTTAGTAATACGATCTGCACGGCCTTTAGCACGTGGCATAATACGTTTCAGGCTCATGCCTTCATCAACGTAGATCGTAGAAACTTTAAGATCGTCTACATCTAAACTGTTATTGTGTTCAGCGTTTGCAATTGCAGATTCCAACGCTTTCTTAACTAGAACTGCAGCTTTTTTGTTGCTGAAGTTAAGAATGTTAAGAGCGTGCGCAACAGATTTGCCGCGGATAAGATCTGCAACCAAACGAGCTTTTTGTGCCGAGATAGCGGCACCGCGTAATTTAGCAGTTACTTCCATCATAGCACCCATTAACGTTTAGATTTCTTGTCAACACCGTGACCGCGATAGGTACGAGTTGGTGCAAATTCACCAAGCTTGTGACCAACCATGTGTTCAGAAATGATCACAGGAACGTGGTTACGGCCATTGTGTACAGAAATTGTTAAACCAACAAAATCCGGTAGGATCATCGAACGACGCGACCAAGTTTTGATCGGCTTACGGTTATTAGCCGCGATAGCCGCTTCAACCTTAGCGAACAAGTGCGCATCGACGAATGGGCCTTTTTTCAGAGAACGAGGCATTGTCAGATTCCTTTACTTGTTACTTAACGCGACGGTCGCGAATAATCATCTTAGTCGTACGCTTATTGGTACGTGTTTTGTACCCTTTAGCTTTTTGACCCCATGGGCTTACAGGTTGAATACCTTTATTACGCCCTTCACCACCACCATGTGGATGGTCAACTGGGTTCATCGCCATACCACGAACGGTAGGACGAACACCACGCCAGCGTGATGCACCAGCTTTACCTAGTGAACGAAGGTTGCTTTCTGAGTTAGATACTTCACCTAACACAGCACGGCATTCAACGTGAATTTTACGCATCTCGCCTGAACGTAGACGAACGATAGCGTAAGAACCGTCACGACCCAACAGCTGAACTGAAGTACCAGCTGAACGAGCTAACTGCGCGCCTTTACCGATTTTAAGTTCGATGTTGTGAAGAGTAGAACCGATTGGCATGTTGCGAAGCGGCAAGCAGTTACCTGGACGAATTGGAGCATCGTTACCAGACTGTACTTTATCGCCAGCGCGAAGGCCTTTAGGAGCGATGATATAGCGACGCTCACCGTCAGCATACAATACAAGTGCAATGTGTGCAGTACGGTTAGGATCGTATTCGATACGCTCTACAGTTGCAGGAATACCATCTTTGTTACGTTTAAAGTCAACTAGACGGTAGTGCTGCTTGTGACCGCCACCAACGTGACGAGTCGTGATGTGACCGTTGTTGTTACGGCCGCCAGTACGTTTTTTAGCTTCTACCAACGGAGCGTATGGTGCGCCTTTGTGAAGGTGATTATGAACCACTTTCTCTACAAAGCGACGTCCTGGAGACGTTGGCTTACATTTTTGAATAGGCATAATTCTCGTCCTTATTCCGCTGTGCTTTCAGCGGTATCGCCCAAGTCAGCCATTTCTACATCTTGGCCAGCTTTCAGGGTGACGTATGCTTTTTTAACATCAGAACGACGTCCTAATGTTTTACCAAAGCGTTTAGACTTACCTTTAGTGATAGTCGTGTTAACTTTAACAACTTCCACACCAAAGAGTTGTTCCACTGCTTTTTTGATTTCAAGCTTGTTTGCATTTAATGCAACTTTAAACACTTGAACACCAGCAGTTTCACCTAAAACTTGTGCTTTTTCTGAGAATACAGGTCCTTGCAGGACTTGATAGATACGTTCGTTGTTCATCCGAGTTCTACCTCAATTTTCTTAGCAGCAGCTACAGACATAACAACTTTGTCGAACGCAATCAAGCTAACCGGATCGATTGCAGCAGCATCAACCACATCAACGTGTGGAAGGTTACGTGCAGCAAGATACAGGTTCTCATCAACAGCATCAGTAACGATCAATGCGCGAGTCGCATTCAAGTCGTTAAGTTTTGCAAGCAATTCTTTAGTTTTTGGAGCTGCAACAGCAAACTCTTCAACTAAAACTAGGCGATCTTGACGAACAAGCTCAGCCAGGATGCATTGCATAGCACCGCGGTACATTTTACGGTTTACTTTTTGAGACCAGTCTTGTGGACGAGCAGCAAAAGTTTTACCACCGCCAACCCAGATTGGGCTGCGAATAGAACCAGCACGAGCGCGGCCAGTACCTTTTTGACGGAATGGTTTTTTACCACCGCCAGAAACGTCTGCACGTGATTTTTGAGCTTTAGAACCTTGACGACCACCAGCTAAGTAAGCTGTAACAACTTGGTGTACAAGAGCTTCATTAAATTCACGACCGAACGCAACTTCTGATAATTCAACAGCAGAGCCGGAAACAGTATTTAAATTCACGTTATTTCCCCTCAGGCCTTGATAGTAGGACGAACAGTTACGTCGCCACCAGTAGCACCAGGAACCGCGCCTTTAACAACAAGAACTGAACGCTCAGTGTCGATAGCAACGATTTCAAGACCCTGTGTAGTTACGCGTTCAGCACCTAAATGGCCAGCCATTTTTTTGCCTTTGAACACGCGACCAGGAGTCTGGTTTTGACCAGTAGAACCTAGAACACGGTGAGAAAGTGAGTTACCGTGAGTAGCGTCTTG
The DNA here is from genome assembly GCF_048147925.1 of Acinetobacter sp. 226. NCBI lineage: Bacteria > Pseudomonadati > Pseudomonadota > Gammaproteobacteria > Moraxellales > Moraxellaceae > Acinetobacter > Acinetobacter sp. 226. The sequence goes on from NZ_JAYWYX010000005.1 coordinate 54,815, forward strand.
AGTACGGAAGTTCCAACGCTTAACACCACCTTGGAAACCCTTACCTTTAGAAGTACCAGTTACGTCAACAACTTGACCAACCTGGAACATTTCAACGGTAAGCGTACCACCAACTTCACGACCTTCAAGCTCAGCTTCTGAAACACGGAATTCTTGAACCAGACGACCAGCAGCAACACCCGCTTTCGCGAAGTGACCTTTCTGAGCGTTAGTTACGCGAGATTCGCGACGTTCACCAGTAGTGATTTGAATCGCTTGATAACCATCAGTTTCAAGCGTTTTGATTTGAGTGATGCGGTTAGGATCAACCTCAATCACTGTAACAGGCACAGAAACACCAGCATCTGTAAAGATACGTGTCATACCGCACTTGCGACCGACTAAACCAATAGCCATGTGCATAAACCTCTAAAAAAGCGGCCTAATTAACTTAGAGTGTTAATTAACCCGAAAGCCTTAACCCAATGCGATCTGAACATCAACACCAGCTGCAAGATCTAACTTCATCAATGCATCTACAGTTTTGTCTGTAGGTTGAACGATGTCGATCAAACGCTTGTAAGTACGAATTTCGTACTGGTCACGCGCGTCTTTGTTTACGTGTGGTGATGTTAAAACGTTAAAACGTTCAATACGTGTAGGCATTGGAATTGGACCACACACTTGTGCGCCAGTACGTTTTGCGGTTTCTACGATTTCTTGAGCTGATTGATCGATCAGACGATGATCAAAAGACTTAAGACGGATACGAATTCTCTGGTTAGACATACCAGTAAACTCCAAGCCAAATATATAAAGAATCACTCTTGACGCATCTCACCCCACTTTAATGTGGGCAAGTGTCAAGAGCAGTGAATTATCACTAAGGTCATGATCGATGCCACGACTGTAACGATAGTTAACTACTTTATTCGCAGTTAACCCCCTTCCTATTGAAGGGTCGCTTATTATAGCCATTGTTTATTGCATAAGCAAATCTCTTTTATGGTTTTATCCAAGTTTTAAATTGATGACTTAAATAATGGCTTATTGATTGAATATCAGGCAGTTTTTGCCAGAACATATTCTATCGCACGGTTTAATATATGATTTCCTTCAATAAATTTCTGTTTTGGGGTTTTTTTTAGCTCAACCAAGTTTTGTACATATCTTCCTGAAAATTGCCCCAGCTCTTCCTCATTTTCCAAAAACAATTCGAGTGTTTCGGGTGTAATTTCTGGATGAAACTGGAAACCTAATACATTTCTGCCCAGTTGATACATCTGATTACGACAGGCTTCATTTTCTGCCAGATGGATTGCACCTTTGGGCAGTTCAAAAGTTTCATTATGCCACTGTAGAATATTGAACTGCTCCGGCAAGCTAAAACACGATTCCGGCAGATTGACTACCCTCTGCACCGTGGTCCACCCTAATTCCTGCTCCGGATTGCGGCTAACGCCTGCACCCAGGGCATTTGCAATCAACTGCCCACCCAGGCACAGGCCAATTGCCGGTTTACCGTGTGAAAGATAGCGACGCAACCAGCGTTTTTCTATTTTTAACCAAGGGAAATTTGCTTCATCATTCACACTCATGGTTCCACCCATAATGATCAGCAAATCCACCTCTTCTACTGCAGGCAATGCCTCGATCTCCAGAGGTGGGTCTATAGGTAAAGCAAAAAATTCAGTCGCGGTAATTTGCGCCTGATGCTGCTTCAAAAACTCATAACAACTACCGAAACCTTCACCAGCAATATGCTGAAAATAATGCACTTTTAAATGCGACTTCATGCTCCTCAACCTATTTTTTTAGCTATATGGCTTTAGCTTTTGCAAAAATGAAGCCAAGTTTTTTCTACCCCTGCTGTTTTTAAACAATTCATAACGTAACTGGCAGTGAGTCACAGATTCTCTTAAGCTAGAGTAATATTTGATTACATTTGAGCGCATTCACGTGAAACAAGACTCTCAAACTCGCCTGATTCATGCACCACGAAAGGCCCCTCAATTAATTTCGAGCATTCAGCCTCCCCTCTATCGTGCATCGACCATAATTTTTAACAATACCGATGCCCTGTTTAATCGCCATTGGAGCGATGAGTATGATTATAGTTATGGCACGCATGGCACACCCACTACGTTTACTCTTGGCGACAATATCGCCCAACTCGAAGGTGGCTTGTATCATCTGCTCGCACCGAGCGGTTTATCTGCGATTAATCTGGTGAATTCCTGTTTTTTAAGCCAGGGGGATGAGGTTTGGGTAGCTGACAACATCTATGGCCCAAACATGGAACATTTACGCAATCTGGAGAAGCGTTATGGAATTACGGTTAAAGTCTATAATCCGATAGAGATTGAAACTTTTCAGCCTACAGATAACGCCAAACTGATCTGGCTCGAGGCTGCCGGCTCAGTGACCCTGGAATTCCCAGATTTGACCGGTTTGGTGAAAAAGGCGCAGGCGCATAATATGGTGACTGTACTGGATAATACCTGGGGTGCAGGTCTGGCTTTTAATGCCTTTGATTTTGGTCATGAACATTTAAGTGTAGATATTACGGTACATGCACTGACCAAATATCCAAGCGGTGGTGGCGACATCCTGATGGGCTCAGTGGTCACACGAGATAAAGTCTTGCATCACCAACTGTTCCGTGCGCATGCCCTTCAAGGCATTAGTGTTTCTGGGGATGATGTGGCTCAGGTACAACGCAGTCTGGCGTCTATGCAACTGCGCTATGAACATCAGTCACAAAGTTGTCTCACTATTTTGGACTGGCTTAAACAGCAAACTGAGCTTATACAGGTATTGCATCCTGCTGATTCTGACAGCGCAGGCCATCCATACTGGAAAGAAATTTGCAGGCAAGCGCATAGTGCCGGTCTGGTCAGTGTAATCTTTGACAGCAAATACACAATACAGGATATCCGGAATTTCTGTGACAGTTTAAGCCTGTTCAAGCTTGGCTTTAGCTGGGGTGGTCCTGTCAGTCTGGTCATGTTATATAACTTAAATGACATGCGCGTGCTGCAACATTCCCACCTAAAAGACGGCTTACTGGTGCGATTCTGTATTGGTCTGGAACACCCGAAAGACTTGATTCAGGATATCCAGCACGCCTTGGAACAAATGAAAAAACTTAAACATGAATAATAAATAACAGGAAAAGCTATGGGTAGACCAATTGTTATTGCTAAAAAAACTGCGGATACCACACAGGATATTGTGCTGCATTCCCAACTTGCCAATCGACATGGCTTGATTGCAGGTGCCACTGGTACCGGAAAGACTGTGACTTTAAAAGTATTGGCGGAGAGCTTTTCTCGAATTGGTGTACCTGTATTCCTCGCCGATGCCAAAGGCAATGTGTCCAGCCTGGCCAAAGCAGGTGAAAGCAGCCCCAAGTTTGATGAACGGATTAAAAGTCTCAATATCGAGTCCATTCCTTTTGCAGCCTCACCAGTGGTGTTTTGGGATTTATTTGGCGAACAGGGTCATCCGATTCGCACTACCATTTCTGAAATTGGCCCGCTGCTGCTGGCGCAAATACTGAATCTGAATGACACCCAGGAAGGCGTTTTATCTGCCGTGTTTCGGATTGCCGATGATCAGGGTTTATTGCTGATCGACTTTAAAGATCTGAAAGCGATGCTGAGTTATGTCTCTGAGCATGCGGCTGACTTTAAAGCTGAATATGGCAATCTTTCACCCGCCAGTCTCGGTGCGATTCAACGTAATTTGTTAGCACTGGCTGACCAAGGCGGTGACCAGTTTTTTGGCGAGCCGGCGCTGGATCTGATGGACTTTTTGCAGACGGATAGTCAAGGACGTGGCAATATCAATTTGTTGGCGGCTGACAAGCTGATGAATACGCCTAAGCTATATGCCACGTTCTTACTCTGGATGCTCTCCGAGCTGTTTGAACAGCTTCCCGAAGTCGGCGATCTAGACAAACCTAAACTGGTGTTTTTCTTTGATGAAGCCCATCTCTTATTTGATAATGCCAGCCCTGCCCTACAAGAAAAAATTGAGCAGGTGGTGCGTCTAATTCGCTCGAAAGGTGTAGGGATTTATTTTGTCACGCAAAATCCGTTGGACTTACCTGAAAGTGTCTTAGGCCAGCTCGGCAATCGGGTTCAACATGCTTTGCGGGCTTTCACTCCCAAAGATCAAAAAGCAGTGAAAACCGCAGCAGAGACTTTCCGAGCCAATCCTGAATTTAAAGTCGATCAGGTGATTACCGAACTTGCTGTCGGTGAAGCCCTAATTAGCTGCCTGGATGAAAAAGGCATTCCGCAAATAGTAGAGCGTGGCTGGGTCATGCCGCCGCATTCATCCTTTACACCGATCTCGCTTGAAGAACGCAAGGCTCTCATGCAGCAAAGTATTGTCGCCGGTATTTATGAGCAGCCAGTCGATCGGGATAGCGCCCATGAAATGCTGCAAAACAAGGTCGCAGAACGCCAGCAACAGGCTCAGGCCGCCGAACTTGCCAAACAGCAAAGCAAGGAACAGGAAGCTCTTGCCAAGCAGCAAATTAAAGAACAGGAACGTCTGGCACGAGAACAGCAAAAAGAATCTGAACGCGCAGCCAAGCAACGAGAAAAACTGACTCAGGATATTGTCGGCACCTTTGCCAAAAGTGCTGCCCGTAGCCTGGGCGGGAGTACTGGGCAGAAAATTGTGCGCGGCTTACTGGGTTCGCTGTTTGGCCGAAAATAATCCCCCTCCTTTTCCGATCATCATCACACTTTTTATGGGATATTTTTATATTCCATAATTTTTATAGGGTTTTATGGAGTGACACTATTGTAAAGCTTTTTTAAAAGATTTAATTTAAATACATCTTTTAAAAACAACTGCAGACAGCTCCCATGAATCCACAACATATTGAACTTGTACAAGCGACTGTTCCTGTTTTACGTGAAAACGGCGTAGCACTTACTACATATTTCTATAACCGCATGCTGAACAACCATCCTGAGTTGAAAAACACCTTCAACATGGATCATCAAAGTACCGGTCGTCAACCACGTGCCCTGGCTGCGGCAGTCTTGGCCTATGCCGAGAACATCACCAACCCGGGTGTTTTGGCCAAAGCCATCGAACGTATTACCACCAAACATGTCAGTCTGGATATTCAGCCAGATCAATATGCGATTGTCGGTGAAAATCTGTTACATTCGATCAGCGAAGTTTTAGATGTACCCATGGACTCCGAGCTGATTGCAGCCTGGAAAGAAGCATATATGCAACTGGCAGATATCCTGATTGGTGTAGAAAAATCCAAATATGCCACTCTAGCTTCTGAAAATGGTGGCTGGGCCGGCTGGCGCGAATTTGAAGTGGCAGCAGTCAATGATACTGAGGCAGGTAAAATCTTTACACTCAAAGCTAAAGACGGTGCAGCGATTGCAAGTGCGGAGGCAGGTGAACATATTTCAGTACGAGTACAGGTGCCTGAACAGAACATTCGCCAGCCACAGCAGTTCAGCTTTGATCAGGCTCAAAGTGGACAATATCAGATTACTGTGAAAGCTGAAGAAAACCCAACCGCGTTTTCAGTGGCACAAACACTGATCGACCATTATCAGGTGGGTGATATCGTCGAAGTGTCTGCCCCGCTCAAGCTTTAATTGCAAAAACGGTTTAGACTAGCTTCAGATTCTGATTAAAAGCTCCATTCGTGGAGCTTTTCACATTCAACTTTTTCATTTTCTAGCTGTTGACCTTATGCAACTCAATAAATTCACTGACTATGCGCTTCGGATTCTGATGTATGCCGCACAGCCACGTGATCTCCCCTATACCATTGCAGAACTTGCCGAACGCTTGCAGGTTTCACAAAATCATGCCATGAAAATCGTGCATTTTATGGCAAAACAGGACTGGCTGATTACTACCCGTGGTAAAGGGGGTGGCATACGTTTAAATCCAGCCAGCCTGAACCTTCAACTGGGACAGATTGTGCGGATTCTGCAACACGACAGCAATGTGGTGGAATGCAATAATCCCCCCTGCGTATTACGTCCAACTTGCGGTTTGAAAGGTATTTTAGATACTGCAGTCGATCAGTTTTATCACAGTCTGGATCAATATACGCTTCAAGATGTTGTTCTACCCAAAGATGCACGCTTTAGTTCAAAGTCCCCGATCGGCCTGATTAATCTTTAAAGTCTTTCAGTTCACATCTTATGAGTTATTCTTGCGGCAATGTTCGCTTGCCTGTGCGACTTCCTTTATAATGCTTCTTTGTAGATCATTTATTGAAGTTGAGTTATGCACCACAGCAGAGGAAAATCCAAAAACAGTAAGACAGCTCATGCGCCTAAGCAAAAGATCAGCTACGAGAAAAAAGTTGATTCTGCCATTACTGAATATGCTGTGCGCTCACTCAACTGGCTACGTAAAGCCGAATTTTTAATGAGTGCGCCCAAACTTAGTCTTTGTGTAGAAGATACTGGCTATGAAATTGCTTTTGCTGGTCGCTCGAATGCAGGGAAATCCAGTGCGATTAATGCCCTGACCAACCAGAAACAGTTGGCACGCGCATCCAAAAAACCTGGCCGCACCCAGATGATCAATTTTTTTAGCCTGGGCAATCCAGATCAGCGTCTGGTCGACTTACCCGGTTATGGTTATGCCGCTGTACCTGAAAAAATGAAACTGGTCTGGCAAAAAGAACTGGAAAATTACCTGATTCATCGCCAGAGCTTGCAAGGCCTGGTGCTACTGATGGACATTCGCCATCCACTGCAACACTTTGATGTGATGATGCTGGAATGGGCCTATTCCCGCCAGTTGTTCGTACATGTCTTGTTAACCAAGTCAGATAAACTGAATCGTGGTCCTGCATCCAAAGCCTTGCAGGAAGTCAAAGCGGCATTGAAAAAGATGAAGCTGGATTTCTCGATTCAACTGTTCTCATCAATGAATAAACAGGGTCTGGAAGAACTGGCCAGCGTCATGGGTGGCCGTTTGAACTTTACCTTAGATCAAGCCTCTGAATATGATCTGGACAGCATTCCGGAAGCATCGATTCATGATTTCAATGAATCGGATGAACCCCTCGAAGAACTCGAGCTTAGTGAATCTGATTTGGAGCATATTGCTGAAGTATCAATGCATGCTTTAAATGAAGCTGAAGAACCACTTGAATTGCTTGATCAGGATCAATCCGAGCTTAAAGCGGCAGATGAATTGAATCAGAATAAGCATTCAGCGGATTAAGACCATATCACTGGAATGGTCTGAGATTGTTCTTGATTTATTTAAAATCACCTTATAAAAAAGCAGGTCAAATACCTGCTTTTTTATTTGTCTTTTGACTGTTTTAACTGTCCGCAACTTGTAAATCTGGTTCACGCGTATACCTGTCCACCACCACACTGATCATCATATCTCCCTGAACATTCACTACTGTACGTACGGTATCCAGTAAACGGTCGATCGGTAAAAGAATGGCAATCGCCTCGGCAGGCAAACCGACCGACTGCAAGACCATGATCATGGTCACCATACCGGCACTCGGAATTCCCGGCGCACCCAAGGATGCAATCATCGCTGTGGCACATACCACCAGTTGCTGTCCCAGACTGAGATCCAGCCCCATTAAGTTGGCGATAAACAAGGCTGCTGCCGCTTCATAGAGTGCCGTGCCATCCATATTTAACTGGGTACCCAGCGGAATCACAAAACCTGCAGTCTGGGGCCGTACCCCTAAATTTTCCTGAGCACATTTCATCGACAAGGGCATGGTAGCCGAACTGGAACTGGTGGCAAATGCAGTAATCAGGGCAGCTCTAGTACCCTTAAAGAACGTGATGGGATCCATCTTGCCAAAAACCCACAGCAATAAAGGCAAGACCACAAGACCATGAAAAACTGTGGTACCTGTGACCACTGCAGCAAATTCAGCCAGACGACTCAGTACAGAAATATCTTCAGTAGCGATCAGCTTGGCAAGTAGCGCAAAAATTCCAAGCGGTGCCAATTTCATGATCCAGCCAATCATCAACATCATGATGTCAAAAAACTGGAGACTCAGTTTACGTACGGTACGGAAGCTGTCTCCACCTGCCACTAGCGCCACACCGATAAACAAGGCGAAAATCACCACTGCCAAAACGTTACCATCAGCAAAAGCTTTGAACGGATTAATCAGGGTATTCTGAATAAAATTGGTAAAGAAAGATGAAGGGGTCAGGGTATCTGGTGTTTGATGTTGTGCCATGGCATCCTGGAACATCAGTACATCAACCCCCTTACCGACATCAAACAGATGGGCACAGGTCAGGCCTAAAATGAGCGCCAATGAAGTGGTTGTCACACAGCACATCAGGGTGATTTTCCAGGTTCGACTCAACTGTCCACCGGCCTGCAGATTAGACACCCCGACCACGATTGAAGTAAAAATAAGAGGGATCAAAATCATTTTAAGCAGTCCAATGAAAAGACTGCTGGCAATTCCAACCCCGTACAGGCCGATATCAAAAAACGTGCTTTGTGGAAATGTCGTCAGCAGGAATCCAAACAGCACCCCCAGTACGGCGGCAATTAAAATTTGCGTATTTAAGCTCATCTTTTCATGCATTTTTAATATTGATCTTAAGCCGCACTATGCCATGCGTGTTCTATAGAATCGAGTAGTATTTTATAAACAGGTCATGAAAACATGACATTAAATAGCCATTTATATGCTACTTAAAAAAACAAAAAACCGAATCTGAACATTCGGTTTGTTGAACAAGAATAACCATTATTGTGTTTCGATTTCACGCAAACGGATCAGGCCTTCCTGAGTCGTACTGCAGACCAGTTCGCCATTTTGCCACATCCGGCCAAAGTTCAGGCCACGTGAACTGGCACTTTGCGTCGCATCCATGTCATACAGCATCCATTCATCCACCCGAAACGGTCTATGGAAGTACATGGCATGGTCAATACTGGCACATTGCAAACTTGGTGAAAGATAACTCAGACCATGTGGGCGCAGTGCAGTCGTCATCAAAGTAAAGTCAGAATAGAAAGCGGCGATGGCCTGATGCAGAGAAATCTCGTCCACCTCTGTAGCAATCTGGCCGTGGGTACGGATATAGTGCGCATAAGAAGGTGCTTCAGGTTGCGGCTGGAACGGATTCTGCGGATTGACCGGACGAATCTCGACATGACGGTCACGTGTAAAGGTGGCCCGTACATTTTCCGGAATAAACTCGATAATCTGCCGGGTAAGTTCTGCTTCATTTTTCAGGCTTTCTGCCGGTGGATACTCGGGCTCTGAAATCTGATAGTTCAAACCTTCTTCCTGTGGAGCGAAAGATACCATACACATAAAAATGGTACGGCCATGCTGAATGGCACGCACTTGACGGCTGACAAAGCTCTTGCCGTCACGGATACGGTCTACTTCATAAATAATCGGTGCGTTGACATCTCCGCCAAACAGAAAATAGGCATGCAATGAGTGTGCCGGACGGTCTGTGGTATAAGATGCGGCGCGTAATGCCTGCCCTAAAACCTGTCCACCGAACACACGCTTGCCCACCAGATTCCGGCTGATTCCACGGAAAATGTTTTCTTCTAACTTTTCTAAGCTGAGCAGCTCGACCAGTTCCTGTGTTAAGGCATTCATAAGTAACCTACGTAATATTGGAGATATCCTAAAATGGAAAAACAGATTTAAACAATTGATCTGGAATATTCTGCCACAAAATCAGACTGAAACTCTAAAGATTGCATGACTGTTCTGTCATACTCATGTCATAAGTGACTAGGAAAAGCATCTACTTTCACGCTAAAATTGAACTACTTCTGTTGAAGTTGTTAAAAAAGATATATTGTTTCATCTTAAAAACCCGCAAAATAAATCCCCTCAGAAGCCCTGTGGTTTTGGTCAGTAAAATTAGGAGCAGCTATGTCCAAGAATGGCTTTGGTCAAATGTATCGCAAGCTTTCAAGTAAACTACTTGATCTTGTGGTTACCCCTCATGTTCTTGGGGAAGTACCAAGTGAAGTGACAGCACCTGAATCTGATCAGACTACAGCAGAATCGCAAAAGCTGGTCTGCTACGTTTTACAGAACCATTCACGTAGTAATGCGCTCGTGGTCGATGCAGAAACGCGCCGTTTAAAATTACCGGCTGCACTTGATCCAATGCAACTGGGTAACCACAAGGAAAAAGCATCGTTGCTGTTTTTACAGCATCATGATGAAAATAACCTGTTGAGTTCTCCTCCGCATGCTTTTCCGCCACGTCTATTACGCCTGATTGAGGTTCTGGAACAGCATCCTGAGCTGGATGTCGAACTGGTTCCGGTAACAGTACTTTGGGGACGTGAGCCTGAAAAAGAAGATTCCTGGTTTAAGCTGCTGTTTACCGATACCTGGTCTACACCGAGCCGGGTCAAGCAACTGGTCAATATCGGCCTGCATGGTCGCCAGTCTTATTTAGAATTCCATGAACCGCAGTCTTTACGCGCATTGATTAACTTTGCCAAAGAGACGCATCCAAATTCCGCACCGGCAACCTATATTGTCAGCACTTTAAATGATTATCTGGATGGTCAGCGTGAAGTCATTCTCGGGCCGGATCTGTCCGACCGCCGTAATGTGATGCATGGTCTGATCAAGTCGCCAGATGTACAGGCGGCGATTCGCAATGACAGTATTCGCAGTAAAACCTCGATGCTGGAATCCGAACGTCGTGCCATCGGTTATCTGAACGAAATCGTTTCCGATTATTCTCATTCTACCGTACGTTTTGCCGACAAAGCCCTGACCCGCTTATGGACCCAGCTTTATGACGGCGTGGAAGTCCATAATTTCAGTACTGTGCGTGAACTGGCCAAGGATTATGAAATTGTCTATACCCCCTGTCACCGCAGTCATATTGACTATCTGTTATTGTCTTATGTGATCTATCGCCGTGGTTTGATGGTGCCGTACATCGCAGCGGGCGACAACCTGAATATGCCTTTTGTGGGCCAGATTTTACGCGGTGGCGGTGCCTTCTTTATCCGTCGTACCTTCCGCGGCAACGCGCTCTATACCACGGTCTTTAAAGAATATCTGTATAGCGTCCTGTCACGTAATACCCCGCTGGAATACTTTATTGAAGGTGGCCGTTCACGTACCGGTCGTTTGCTACCGCCAAAAACCGGGATGCTGGCAATGACCGTGCATGGTCATTTACGTGGCAAGTCCAAACCGATTGTATTTGTACCGACCTATATCGGCTATGAACGCCTAATGGAAGGTGGTACCTATGTCGGTGAAATGAGTGGCAAGCCAAAAGAAGCCGAGTCTATTTTTGGTATTTTGAAAACCCTGCGCAAGATTGAACGCATTTTTGGCAAGGTGCACCTGAACTTCGGTAAACCGGTATTTCTGGATGATATCCTGAAACAGCATGGTGCAGAAAATATCAAGATCGAAAAGAACGATGATCCGGTTCCACAAGCGGTTTCTGACGCGGTGAATAGCTCTGCACAGGCCATTCTGGAAAATATTAACAGTGCAGTCGTGATCAATCCGGTATCGTTATTATCTTTAATCTTGCTGGCCACGCCAAAACATACGCTGGATGAAGAAATCTGTATCAAACAGCTGGATACTTATCGCACCTTGCTCACCGCCCTGCCTTATGATGAACGCATGCAGGTTACACCGCTGTCAGGCAAAGAAATAATTGCCTATGCAATGAAGCTGAAACTGATCAAACGGGTCAAGCATGTACTGGGCGATATTATTGCGATTGAAGATAATCAGGCGGTTCTGCTGACCTATTTCCGTAATAATATTGTGCATACTTTTATACTGCCATCCCTGATTGCAGCCCTGACTGAACATAACGGCACCATCCGCCGTCATGATGTGGTCAATATCAGCAGCACCCTGTATCCGTTCCTCAAAGCTGAGCTATTTTTAAAATGGCATGAAGATGAGATTCAAAATCAGGTCAATGCCCATATTGATAACCTGATTTCTTCAAAACTGATCACGCAAGATGGCGAAAACCTGATTGCACCTGCACCGAATACTGAAGCGCATCATCAGCTCGAAGTTCTGGCTGCCCCAGTGACCCAAAGTCTGGAGCGTTATTACATGACTTTGGCACTGATTACCCAGCGTGATTCAGGCAATATTTCAACCCGTCAGGTGGAAGAGCTGAGCTATTTAGTTGGTCAGCGTCTGTCTGTACTATACGAGTTCAATTCGCCTGAATTCTTCGATAAAGCCCTGTTCCAGAGCTTCATTAAAGTATTAACCCAGAAAGGTTATCTGTGTACCAATGAAGACAATGCGATTGTCTTTGATGAACAGCTGACCAATGTAGCGAAATATGCCGATCTGGTATTGGACGAAGTGAAATTGCAGATGCTGCATCACATTACCGCCTTTACCGATGAAGAACTTAAAGAAGCCCTGGATGCAGTTGCGGCTGAACAAGCCAAGAAACGTGCGAAGCGGAAAAAGAAGTAAGATTAAATAAAAAAGAGAGGCTAAGGCCTCTCTTTTTTATTTAAGAATTTATAAGAAGTGAAAACTGAGAAGCTAATGCCATTATTTAAATATAGCATTCCCTCTCCTGAGCGAGTTTTAAAGCACGGCTTTTAAAACGAAGCGCAAGTGAGGATTAGGGAGAGGTGGTTCTAGATAAAATCCTCCCCTAACCCTCCTTTGAAAAGGAGGGGGATTCTTCCCTTTTTAAAGGGAGGTTAGAAGGGATTATTTTTCCTCATCAACTCCAAATAATCCTCATAACAGTCCAGATGTTTTAATTCAAATCCCATTTTTTGCATTCGGGTCGCATAAAGCTTTTTACCCGTGACCTGCTCACTTTCCACCTTAAGCAAAGGAAGCCCTATCTGCTGTTGGAACCATTGCAATATTTCATGCAATAATTTTGGATCGTTGTTGGTCACAATATAAGAAGTTTCAGGATGTTCCACGTGAATCATCTGTGATAAGAAACGTGATAAATCTTCAATATGAATCCGATTGGACCAGTGCAGATTCGGATAACTCGTCATCGAGGCAGCCATTTTTTGTAAGCGTTCTACCGATGCTCCATAAATCCCACTTGGACGAATGATCGTACATTGCTCAGGATAAGCAGCGAAATAAGCCTGCTCCATCTGCTGTAAGATTGTGCCCTGAGCATCAATTGGGTAAATTTCAGTTTCGTCATCTACGATTTCACCGGCATCTTGCCCATACACTCGTGTCGATGACACCACCACAATCCGTTTCACCGGATGCTGTTTCAAGGCAGCCACAATAGGTTGAACCGAATCCAGATAAGTCTGCTGATAGCCTTCAACCGTACTTTGTTTTGGACTAAGTAATACATAGACCCAGTCAATTGGAGTAACTGCAGTTAAATCCAGTTGATGCACATCCTGAATCAGATGAGTTGCGAATGAATCTGTTTTGGGACTCTGGCTAATTGTGCTAATTTGATGACTTTGCTCAAATAGTTGTTTAGCCACACGTCGGGATGTTTTACCATAACCGATAAATAAAATATGCATTGAGCACCGAATCACAAATCTGGTTGAGGGGACATGGCTGCAGTCCATCAGTTACAAGGCGTTGGCAATGCCGCCGCTGCATTACTCGAAAAACTAAATATCTTCAATACTGATGATTTGCTTTTTCATCTACCACGTGACTATGAAGACCGTAGCACGATCATTCCTATGAATCAATTGAGCGTGGGACGCAGCTATCTGCTGGAAGGCATCGTCAAAGGCGTGGATTTCCCCCCTGGCAAACGCAAATCCATGGCTGTGCTGCTGGATGATGATTTTGGCAAAGTCACTTTACGTTTTTATCATATTTATAAAGGCATTACCGACCGCTGCAAACTGGGTAACCGTTTAAGAATTTTTGGTGAAGTGCGGGTTGGTGCGCGCGGTCTGGAAATGTATCATCCCGAACTGCAAGTCATTACTGAGGACACACCTTTACCTCAAACCCAGCTCACGGCAATTTATCCGGCGACTGAAGGCCTGACCCAACCAAAAATACGGGACTATATTCAGCAGGCCTTGGCTCAATACAGCGATCATCTGCCTGAATTGCTGCCAGCAAAATTTAGTAACGGTTATGCACTGAAACAGGCACTGGAATATATCCATCACCCGCCAGTCAATGCCAATATGCTGCAGCTGGCACAAGGCTCACATCCTGCACAGCAACGCTTGATCTTTGAAGAACTGGTAGCGCATCAGATCAGTTTATTGACCCGACGCGCCTTCATCCAGCAGGTCGAAGCACCTTCATTTGCGCCAAGTCAGACCTATGCCAAACGGTTACTGGCCAGTCTGGCTTTTGAAATGACCGGTGCGCAAAAACGTGTATCCAGAGAAATTGCGCAGGACTTAAAAACAAATAAGCCGATGTTACGTCTGGTTCAGGGCGATGTCGGCGCGGGTAAAACACTGGTGGCCGGTATAGCTGCCTGCCATGCACTGGAAGAAGGCTGGCAAGTGGCATTGATGGCACCGACCGAGATTCTGGCCGAGCAGCATTATCTGAACTTTAAACGCTGGTTTGAACCTTTAGGCTTAAATGTAGCCTGGCTTTCCGGCAAGCAGAAAGGTAAAGCGCGCGCAGCAGCAGAGCAGCTGATTCGGGATGGCAGCGCTCATCTGGTCATCGGGACTCATGCCCTGTTTCAGGAAAATGTCGAGTTTGCCAAACTGGGTCTGGTGATTATTGATGAACAGCATCGCTTTGGTGTAGATCAGCGCCTTGCTCTCAGAAATAAAGGGCTAGATGGTATGTCACCGCATCAACTGGTGATGACAGCGACTCCGATTCCACGCACACTGGCCATGTCTGCCTATGGTGATCTGGATACCTCTGTGATTGATGAGCTGCCGCCGGGCCGTACCCCGATTCAGACCGTGACCATTCCATTAGACCGGCGCGAAGAAGTCTTGCAACGGATTGCCAGCAACTGTGCTGAAGGCAAGCAGGCCTACTGGGTGTGTACACTGGTAGAACAGTCCGAAACTTTAGATGCCCAAGCTGCAGAAGCCACTTTCGCTGAAATTCGCGAGCGCTTTCCTGCGCTGAATATCGGACTGGTACATGGCAAGATGAAAGCCGATGAAAAACAGGCGGTAATGCAGCAGTTTAAAAATAATGAATTACAGCTGCTGATTGCTACCACCGTGATCGAAGTCGGCGTCGATGTACCAAATGCCTCCATTATGGTGATTGAAAATGCCGAGCGTCTGGGCCTATCTCAATTGCATCAGTTACGGGGTCGAGTCGGACGTGGCGCCAAAGCCAGTTTCTGTGCCCTACTGTATAAACATCCGCTGTCGCAAAATGGTCAGGAACGCTTAAGAATCATGCGCGAAACCAATGATGGCTTCATGATTGCCGAGAAAGACCTGGAATTGCGTGGCCCGGGAGAACTGCTTGGAACCAAACAGACTGGCGACATGAATTTCCGTGTGGCCAAACTGGAACGTGATGATCACCTGCTCAATCAGGCACATTATGTGGCCCAGCAAATGCTCAAGGATTATCCTGATCAGGCCGAAGCATTATTGCAACGCTGGCTACCGGAAGCACCGCGCTATGCCTATGTTTAAATTACTGCAACACGGAAAATCCTGGCTCACCCGCTTACAGCCCTGTCAGCTCTGCCTGACCGATTATCAGTCCATTCATTCAGTCTGTGAAGATTGCTGGCGACAATTACCCTGGGCACATCAAACCATTCAACGGCAGGAAATGCAGTTCCAGATTGCCTGCGACTATGCCTATCCGATGGATCGTTTGATTCAACTGTTTAAATATGAACAGAAACTGCATTTGCAAAATTTACTGGCAGGTGCGCTGTTAAGTTTAGACCTGCCTAAAGTCAGTGCGATAGTACCGATGCCGATCTCGAATGAGCGTCTGGCCGAGCGCGGTTATAATCAATCCCTGGTACTGGCCAAACATGTGGCAAAACAGTTGAATGCACCCATCTGGCAACCTGTTTGACGACTAAAACAACACTCGCAAAAGGGCCTAAGCCGGCTGGAGCGAATTGAAGATATCCAGTCACAATTCCAGATCAGCACCATTTCCAAGCTGCGGTATCGTCGGGTGCTGATTATCGATGATGTCGTCACGACTGGCAGCTCGATCCGGGCACTCAGCCAAACACTTGAACAACTGGGTTGTCAAAAAATTTATGCGGCCTGTCTGGCCGGTGCGGGAATCTGAACATTTACGCCTGAGCAAGTAACTGTGACTTCACCCATGGAATGACAATTTCAGTGGTCAAGGGTGCCAGCAAGACCTGCTTTTCGTCCAGATCTATCCATTTCATTTCAGCAATTTCCGCTTCAATTTTTGGTGCCTGATCCAGTCTTACCCAATAGACATAACTCACCAGTTGATGATCAGGCTCATTGGCTGTTGCCGTTTCAAAACGTCCAATGAATTGCTGAATGTGTGCTTGGGCGCCAATTTCTTCCTGAATTTCACGTAACATCGTTGCTTCTGGTGCTTCATTTGGCTCCAGCTTGCCACCAACCTGCATAAAGCAGGACGTTCCTTTCTTGCGAACCACAAGCAGTTGCTGCGCTTCATTTAAAATAATGGCTGCAGCCACTGTAATTATCTTCATCTCTGGTTTATAACTTTATGCTAGGGGACAGCTTATTTTACAAGATCGGTCTGATCGCTCCTACCCCATTTAGGCTCAGGTGGCTGATAAGTTTCGAATCGACGTAAAATTTCTTCCAGATCATCGCTGACAATTAAAGCATCACTAAAACGTGCCTTGGTAAATCCTTTCTCGGTGGTCATGTAAATAAATTTAAGCAAGTCATCGTAGAAACCATCAACATTTAGAAAAGCACAAGGCTTTTTATGAATTCCCAGTTGCGCCCAGGTCCACTGTTCAAAAATTTCTTCCAGCGTTCCCGCACCACCCGGAATGGCAATAAACCCTTGAGCCAGTTCTGACATTCGGGTTTTACGCTCATGCATATTCTCCACCACGAATAACTTGGTAATATGCGGATGTGCCAGTTCACGATTCACCAGTTGCCTCGGAATTACCCCAATCACCTTGCCACCGGCGGCCAAAACACTATCAGCGATAATTCCCATCAAGCCAGAACGACCACCACCATATACCAGCGTCTGATGCCTGGCGGCCAAGGTTTGACCCACCTTTTTAGCAATCTGGGCATAAAGAGGATCCGAGCCTAGGGCTGAACCACAAAAAATTGCGATAGAATTCATCATTTCATCCTCTAATTGACGGTATATTGTACGTAATCGCTTCCAGCGCGTTTTTTCCAAAAATAACCACTTAATATCAGTGTTTTTATTCAATTCCTTGTCTAAAATACACCCATTCCAATTCACATACTGCGCCAGGGAGAAAAGACAGCATGCTTGAAGCCTTTTACGCCACAGAGCGCGGTAGCTTAGAAGATATCACGATTAATGGTGATTTCGACTTACATCCAGATTTAGTGTGGCTTGACCTGATTGCACCTTCACAAGAAGAGCAGCAATGGATTCTAGATGCCTATGGACAAAACTTACCGACTTTAAAATCGCTAGAAGATATTTCCTCCAGTGCCCGATTTTACCGTGATGATGACGGAATTTTGCACATCAGCACATATTTCTTAACCAAAAATAAAAACTATCAGGTCGAGAACGAAAATGAAGATGAGTCCAGCATGCTGGCGACGGTACAGACTGTGGCATTCATTCTGCATAAGGATCGTCTGTTTACCTTGCGCGGTGAAAAGCTGGTGGCTTTTCGTGCCTTTCGTGCCCGGGCACGCCGCAATGATTATGACATCGATTATAAAGATCCGACCTGGATTCTATTGGGTCTGCTTGAAGCCAAGCTGGATGAACTGGCCGACATCCTGGAAGATGTCCATAAAGATTTAGAAAAATATTCAACCGAAGTGTTGAATAACCGTCATCGTGAGCAAATTCTCGATCTGGATGACATGATTACCCGGCTGGCGCAACTGGAAGATATGCTGGGTAAAGCGCAACTCTGTCTGATCGATTTACGGCGTGTTCTGACCTTCCTGGCGCGTCCACGCGCTTTAGGGAGTCATATTTATGATGCAGATATCCGGGAGCTCAGTGAAGATGTCCGCTCATTGGTGGAGCATGATGCCTTCCTGTTCCAGAAAGTGCGCTTCCTGCTCGATACTACGTCAGGATTCATTAACACCGAACAGAATGATACCATTCGCCGCTTCTCTATTCTGCCAAGTATGCTTGCGCCACCGATGCTGATTGCCAGTATTTATGGGATGAATACCGATGTATTGCCCTTTGCTAAAGGCTCCATGAGTTTCATTATGGTCAGTATTATTTTGATCGGCTTTCTGATCGGACCATTAATTTACTTTAGATGGAAGAAATGGATTTGAGCGGGCTTTAAAGCCCTGCTTTTAAGTCGAAGCTCAAGGAGTACCCCTCATCTGATCCATGCCTATTTGAAGAGCAATAAAAAAGCACCGAAAGGTGCTTTTTTATTGCTTCTACTGAATGATTTTTAGATCATCCTGGAGATGGCTGGCCTGAATGATATTCATCATCTTCGGTGGAACAGCTTTAAACTGCAGGCCTTGTGCTTGAGGCGTCTGACGCAACCAACGCACCAATACTGCCAGAGCCAAGGTACTGCCACTTTCAAGCCCGGCCAGATTAACCACTAGCGGAAACTTGTTCTGTGACTGAATCACACGCAGGCCCTGTAGGTAATAGTCCTGCGCATTGGCATAGTCAATCTTGCCTGACACCTGCAATTCCTGATCCTTGAATACAATCACGGCTCACCTATCTGATTATTTCTTTTCAATTGCGGCTTCTGCATCTGGTTTAAAGTTGGCAATCGCTGTATCTATATTACCGCCATTACGTTTGACTGTCGCAGCAAACTGGTTACGGAACTGCAAACCAAGATCAATACCAGATACGTTGATGTTACGGATTTTCCACTGTGAACCTTTATCCACCAACTGGAACGCTACCGGTATTTTCTCGCCCTTGTTATTGAAATCAATGGTCACCACAGGGTTTTTGCTGTTGCTGGCTTTGTATGGACGCATGCTGTAAGTCTGATTGCTATATTTCGCAAATGCCGAACCATAGTTTTCAATCAGGGTTTCACGGAAATTCTTTTCAAACTGGGCACGCTGTGCTGGAGTACTTTGTTGCACATAAGTGCCCATGACTGTACGCACAAAAGCTTGTGAATCAATATATGGATCCAGATTTTGACGTACAATGGTTTTGACCAAGGCTGGATTACTCTGTAATTTGCTATGATCAGCCTGTAAACGTTTAACCAAATTATCCGCCACTTGTTTAATAAACTCAGGAGGCGTTTGGCTTGGAGCTGCAAACACTGTACCAGCAACCACGGTGGAAAGAATGCTTGCTGCAAGCGTTTGTTTTACTAAAGTCTTCACTGATATCTCCTCAATCTATTATTCAACGAATGCAGGTTCTGCATCGGTCGATCCTGAAACTGTCGCCTGTTCTGGGGCAGCTTCTTGACTATCCGAAGACTTACCGGCACCGCCAGTAATAAACTTCGTGACTAAATCTTCAATTTCCATGGTGCCTTGGGTATTAGCAATCTGATCACCGCGTTGCAAATAGTTCAGACCCCCACCTGGAATAATTTTCAGGTATTTTTCACCCAGCAACCCATTGGTTGCTACCATAATATAAGCATCTTCATCAATATTAGTGATGGATTTCATGTTAGCTAAGAGTTGTTTTTCCATGTCTTTTTGTTGTGCCGGAGTAGCCGCTGTATAGTCTGAACTATAACGCAACTCTTCCAGCGCATTTTGCTGAACCTGCTTTAGCTGTTCGGCATTAAACGAGGTCAACGAGCCATCCAGCGTCATATGTACGGTCGCCAGACGAGTGACAGGATCCAAGGTAATCTGGTCCACCTGTCCTACTTTTACACCACTTAATGCCACTTTGGCGCGCGGCTTGATCCCATTCACGTTTTCAAAAGTTGCCGTCATTTCATAGCTGTCGGAAATATTGTTCCCAACCAGACCACTGACTCGCATTGCCAGGAAAAATAAGGCAATACCAAACAAAATAACAAAAACACCAACGGCCAGCTCACTAGTACGTGATTTCATTAAACACCTCCGAACATGACCGCAGTCAACACAAAGTCAAAGCCTAAAACGCACAGTGAAGAATATACGACTGTACGGGTTGTAGAAGTTGCAATACCTTCCGAGGTCGGGACACAAGCATAACCTTGGTATACCGCAATCCAGGTACAAATTAATGCAAATACAAAACTTTTAATGATGGTGCCATTCAAGACATCTTTGTAGAATTGCACGCTGCTTTCCATGCCGCTCCAATACGCGCCTTCGTCGGCTCCCAGAAAGTCCACACCGA
Organism: Acinetobacter sp. 226; assembly: GCF_048147925.1. Lineage (NCBI taxonomy): Bacteria > Pseudomonadati > Pseudomonadota > Gammaproteobacteria > Moraxellales > Moraxellaceae > Acinetobacter > Acinetobacter sp. 226. The sequence continues at coordinate 75,243 of NZ_JAYWYX010000005.1, forward strand.
CCATCTTACCGCCCATAATGCCGACTGCAGCAAAGATAACCGAAAGCATGGGCAAGCTGAAAATCCCTGCCCAAAGACGCGGCGAAATTACACGCTTTAATGGATCCACCCCGATCATTTCCATACTGGACAGCTGTTCGGTGGCTTTCATCAGACCAATTTCTGCGGTCAAGGCTGAACCGGCACGTCCAGCAAACAGCAAAGCTGCAACCACTGGCGCCAGCTCACGCAGCAAAGTCAGGGCAACTGCTGTTCCCAGCATCGACTCACTGCCAAAGGTCGACAAGATGCTAAACATCTGCAAACCAAGAACGGCTCCAATAAACAGGCCAGACACCACAATAATCAGCAGGGACAACACCCCGACCCGGTACATCTGATAAACAAACAGTTTCACTCCAAGCCATGTCGGCATTGAAAATAAAATCTGCAACAGCATCAGGGTCGCGACCCCAATTCCCTGTACACGTTCAATAACGCGTCTACCTAATGCGGCAATTGCATTCATGAACGTACCTCATCACTTAAATAAGCCCGATGACTAAACTGATAATCCACTGGGCCTTCTACCGAACCGGTCAGGAATTGCTGTACAAAAGCAGACGGATGCGCCTTGAGTTCTGCCGGCGTACCTTCGCCCTGGATTTTACCTTCTGCCACTACATAGATGTAGTCAGCAATGGATAGGGTTTCTGCGACATCATGCGAAACAATAATCGTGGTCAAGTCCAGTGCTTCACGCAAAGAGCGGATTAAACGGGTCAATACCCCCATCACAATCGGATCCTGTCCGGCAAAGGGTTCATCGTACATGATCAGCTCAGGATCCAGCGCGATCGCCCGGGCCAAAGCTACGCGTCGGTTCATACCGCCAGACAGTTCAGACGGCATCATCTGCTCTGCACCACGCAAACCAACTGATTCCAGTTTTAGTGCCACGATTTCTTTAATCAAATGTTCTGGCAGTTTGGTATGGGCACGAATTGGAAACGCGACATTTTCATACACACTCATATCGGTAAACAAAGCACCGCTCTGAAATAACATGCCCATGCGTGCACGTGCTGAAAAAAGCTCGGAACGCGACATCGAGGCAATATCTTTGCCATCCAACAAGACTTGGCCATGTTCCGGTGTCAGCTGTCCACCAATTAACCTTAATAAAGTGGTTTTACCGGTTCCGGATGGTCCCATGATGGCAGTAATCTGCCCACGACGAATATTCAAACTCACGTCGTCATAAATCACGCGCTCGCCTCGTTTGAAGCTCAAATTCTTGACTTCAATCAAAGACAGAGTATCTCGCGCTGTTTGATTTTTCATAGCTGAGTTTATTCCTACATTTTTTCAGCATGCATACTATAAAGGAACGAAGTTCAAAATGTTAGCAGTTGAAAAAGGTGGGTGAATATCATAAAAAGATGACAACAATTGATTATTTCGTGTTTTTTATAATAAAAATATGTACTTAGGCTTGAAATGACTAGATTGATTAATTAAAAACACTGTATAAATAATAGATAATATTACATAAAATCAAAGTCAATGCGATATATGGCATATACACCTCTATCAATTGAGATCGAACAGTTAAGCTTTTCATATCAATAATTATCATAACCCTGACTAAACATGAATTAGTAGACATTTTACGTTAAAAAGTAAAAAACTCAATGCATAAAAAAAACCGGTATTTCTACCGGTTTTTTATCTTCATCTAGCGACTGAATTAGTCGTTAAATTTGCGACGTGGACGATCTTCACCACCGAACGAACGTTCACCACGTGGTTTGTCATCAAAGTTGCGACGTACTGGACGATCACCGAAATCACGTTTTGGACGGTCATCACCGAATGAACGCGCTGGACGATCACCGAAACCACCTTCACGACGTGGAGCAGGACGATCACCAAAATCACGTTTTGGACGATCACCATAACCGCCTTCACGAGCTGGCTTGTAATCTACACGGTTGCCACGGTTGTCATCATTAGAGCGAGGACGGTCACCAAAACCACCTTCACGACGTGGCGCTGGACGATCACCGAAGTCACGCTTTGGACGGTCATCAAACGAACGTTGTGGACGGTCGCCAAAACCACCTTCACGACGTGGCGCTGGACGGTCACCAAAGTCACGCTTTGGACGGTCATCAAACGAACGTTGTGGACGATCACCGAAACCGCCTTCACGACGTGGCGCTGGACGATCACCGAAGTCACGACGTGGACGATCTTCGCCAAATGCCGGACGTTCGCCACGTGGTTTGTCATCGAAGCTACGACGTGGACGATCATCACCGCCTTCACGACGTTTGAAGTTGCTTTCGCCTTCAAAACGACGACCACCGCCAAAACCACCACGACCGCCATCACGACGACCGCCGCCATCACGACCACGACCACGGCCAGCGCCATCACGGCTACCACGTGCAGGAGGTGGAGATGGCTCAAGACCTTCGATTTCAGATACGTTTAGACGCGCATCAAGGAAGTCTTCCAAAGCACGGATTTTGCCACGCTCACGGTAAGTTGCAAGTGTAATGGCTTTACCAGTACGACCGGCACGACCTGTACGACCAATACGGTGTACATAGTCTTCGTTCTTCATTGGAAGACCGAAGTTAATTACGTGTGAAATGGTTGGTACGTCAAGACCACGAGCAGCAACGTCAGTTGCAACAAGGATTTTTGCACGACCTTCACGGATGCTGCGTAAACGACGGTTACGAACCGTTTGTGGCATAGCACCGTGAAGTGCTACAACTGATAGACCTGCTTCAGCAAGTTCTTCAGCCAACATATCTGTGTCTTCTTGAGTTGACGCAAATACTACTGCTTGATCAACGTCTTCTTCGTTCAACCAGTGCGTAAGCAATTTTTTCTTGTGCTCGAAACCGTCAGTCCAATGCAAAGTCTGAGTAATATCAGTATTTGTAGAGTGACCAGTTTCGATCGAAATACGCATTGGATCATTCATCATGCGTTCTGCAAGTGTAATGATACGTGGTGCAAACGTCGCAGAGAACATTAGCGTTTGTTTACGGTTTGCAGCCAACTCACCAATTGCTTCCAAGTCTTCAGAGAAACCCAGGTCAAGCATACGGTCAGCTTCATCGACGATTAACGCGTCAACTTTATCAAGCTTGATTTGACGACGATTCACCAAGTCAAGTAAACGACCTGGAGTTGCAACAACAACTTGCGCGCCTTTTAACTGTTGAATTTGCTTACCGAAAGGCATACCGCCCATGATTGCCGCAATACGAACACCTTTCATGTGACGTACAAATGCAATCGCGTCTTGACATACCTGTTGTGCCAATTCACGAGTCGGTGAAATCACCAAAATATTCGGTTGAGTAACCGCTTTCATACGGTCTTTAAACGGTACTAATGTATCTTGGTTTGCCAACGCATTTAACGTAGGCAGTAAGAATGCAGCAGTTTTACCAGAACCTGTTTGGCTTGACACAAGAAGGTCTTTGCCTTCAAGCGCAGCTGGAATCGCTTGTTCTTGTACAGGAGTAGGAGTAGTAAAGCCTAAAGCGTCGAGAGCCTGGGTTAGAGATTCATCGAGGGAAAAATCAGCAAAAGTTTTGCTCATAGAGAGTATTCACCCTGAAATGGGTGCTCCATTTAATAAATAACAATTATGGACATCGGCAAAAAGCGGCACAGCAAATAATGCTGAAAATATTAGGATTCAGCAGCGATCCGAGTAACGACGATGTGGATATAACGCACGCATGATTACGGCCGCAAACCTGAAGGAATCGCTTAAGCGATTGGGGCGCGAAGGATATGTCCTCTCTATGGACAGCACGCGCATACAATGATTAGAAGATAGTGTTCAGGTAAAGAACAGAAATTAAGTGCGTGGCGAAATTATAGCAGAATAATCAACAATGTCATTAAGTTTTAAAACTAATTTGCTCTGTCTATAATTTATATATTAATTTCATACACTTAAATATGAATAAAAAATGTAACAACCGGTATAAAAAGGCAGTTTTCGCCAATTCACTTGATATTTCCAATATTCATATCATGTTAGAAATATACTCTACCTCCCTTCTTAACTATTTTACTGCTCTAAAAAAGGCATCCCGAAGGATGCCTTTTCTGAAAATTAGATATATTTCATCTAAACCCGATTATTTTGCTGCTTCACCCCAAGCAGGAACAACTGCTTGCATTAAAGGTTTAAGCATTTTCATTGAACAAGCCAAAACTTGACCATTTTCCATAGAGTCGCTACCACCACGTGCATCAACTACAGTACCGCCTGCTTCTTTCACGATCAATTCGCCCGCTGCGATATCCCAAGGTTTTAAACCAAGTTCGAAGTAAGCATCAAAACGGCCTGCAGCAACATAGGCTAAATCCAATGCCGCAGAACCTGAACGACGATATTGCGCGCCAGCTTCAGTCACGTTTAACAAACTTTGAAAATGGTTCTTGGCATAAGATACAACTTCGCCATTACGTTTAGCACGGTAAGCGTGACCAACAGCCATAAAGGTATTTTCCAGGCTGTCTTTGACATTCACACGAATACGACGCTGGTTCATCATGGCACCACGACCACGACTGGCAGAGAATAGCTCATCTTTCACCGGGTCATAAATCACCCCGTGTTGAGTAATGCCTTTGTGCTGAACTGCGATAGAGATACAGAAATGCGGGAAACCGTTAATGAAGTTTAAAGTACCATCCAGTGGATCGATCACCCAACACCAATCGGCGTCGTGACCATTACCTTCCTGATAGCCAAACTCTTCACCAAGGAAACTGTGATTTTTATAGCTTTTACGTAGGGTATCGATGGTCAACTGCTCCAAATAACGATCTACACGCGTTACTGGACCATCAATTCCTTTTTCTTCGACTTGTAGATCGAGTTTATGACGATTCTGATGCGCTTTTAAAAGCTCTTGACCAACTAACTGAGCCGCACGCGCAGCCATCACCACCATAGGTTCCATTGAACACCCACTACAAATTTGAAGACACTGATAAAGAATAATGCATAAAAGCCCCGATATCTTAGCAAATATCAGGGCTTTTTTGGGAAAAATGTGTCTAAAATTTTTAAGAACTTATGACAAAACACTTTGCCCTAAGCTGGACCAAGCCTGATTGATCGATTTTTCAATGCCTTGCGCATCTAGGCCAGCCTGTTGCAACATCTGGGTATGGGTCGCTTGCGCCATGAATGTATCATCCAGACCCAGATTCAGGAGTGGTTTAACAATCTGTGCTTCTGCCAGATATTCATTCACTGCACTGCCGGCGCCGCCCATCACTGCATGTTCTTCCACCGTAACAAACAGACTGGTCGTCAATGCCAGATCGTCCAGCATTTGGGTATCTAGCGGTTTGACAAAACGCATGTTGATTACCCGCACACCAATTTCATGTTTCATGGCAAATGCTTCAGCAGCGTCGACTGCAGCCTGTACCCGGCTACCAAATGCCAGCACAGAAATATATTCATCATACTGCCCGTTAAAACTAGCTACGATTTCTGACTGACCGATCGGAATCTCCATCATTTTTTGCTGGATCTCGACGCCCAGTCCATTGCCACGCGGATAACGTACGGCTGCAGGTCCTGGATACAAATACGCAGTATGCAGCATTTGACGGCATTCATTTTCGTCTTTCGGCGCCATAATCACGATATTCGGGATAGTACGCATATAGGCATAATCATATGCACCGGCATGCGTCGGCCCATCTTCACCGACCAGACCGGCACGATCAATACCAAAAGTGACATCCAGATTCTGCAAGGCTACGTCGTGTACCAGCTGGTCATAACCGCGTTGCAGGAAAGTCGAGTAAATTGCAACCACCGGCTTCAAGCCTTCACAAGCCATACCGGCAGCCAAGGTAACTGCATGCTGTTCGGCAATCGCGACATCAAAGAAACGTTCCGGATATTCTTTGGCAAATTTGACCATGCCTGAGCCTTCGCACATCGCAGGTGTGATTGCGAGCAAACGTGCATCTTGTGCCGCTTCATCGCAAAGCCATTGTCCAAATACATCCGAATATTTCGGTGCAGTATTGCTGGCGGCAACAGCATTGAGTTTACTAATCGCGTGATATTTGATTTGATCTGATTCTGCCGGAGCAAAGCCTTTGCCTTTCTTGGTATAGATATGAATCAGGCGGGGGCCTTTACGTTTTTTCAGCGCATTAAAGACATGCACCAGCTGTTTGACATCGTGACCGTCATAAGGACCAAAATAATCAAAGCCAATGGCTTTAAACAGGTTGTCTGCTGCATCGGTTGCTGCACTGTGTAATCGCGAGTTATACAGCCACTCCGGATGCGGCTGTACATAAGCCTCTCCCTCTTCAGTCACGTTGATAAATTCACCACGCTCCCAAATTGCGGCTAAATGCTTGGCAAAACCACCAGTACTGCAAGAAATCGACATATCATTATCGTTCAGCACCACCATCAGATCCGCCTGATGTGCTACCGCATCATTCATGGCTTCAAAAGCCATACCTGCCGTCATGGCACCATCACCAATGATCGACACCACCTCACATGGCTTGTTTTGATAACGGCGCGCTAGAGCCATGCCAAGACCGGCAGAAATCGCAGTAGACGAGTGGCCTACCCCAAAAGTATCAAATTCAGATTCTTCACGTGCCGGAAAGGCTGCCAGACCATCTTTAGCACGAATGGTGGTGAGCTGTTCACGACGACCTGTCAATGCTTTATGCGGATAGGCTTGATGACCGACATCCCAGATCAGGCGGTCATGCGGCGTATTAAAGCAATAATGTAAGGCCACGGTGAGTTCAATTACACCAAGGTTGGCACCAAAATGTCCGCCACTTTGCCCGGCAGCATACAAAATGAATTGACGTAACTCATCTGCCACTTGTTCTAGCTGGCTTTGCTCGAGTGCACGCAGTTGCTCAGGATGATTGATCGCATCAAGCAACGGTGTTACAGGGCGTTGAGTTGGGATTTCTGTATACAGCATATTATGGCAAAGCCTTCTAAAGCCTGGCAAATCTAAAGCTAGGTCAATGGGGAGTACCCGATCATATAGCTGAATTGTAGCAGCTTCAATTCAGCTACGCTTCTAGCGATGCAATATTAAACAATGATCTCGTCGGGGTGAAAAAATCGCAGCCTACGATTATCCTGAATAATCTTACTATTTATCAACTATTATCGTTCGCTTTCTACAAAAAAGAAAATCTAATGCAGAATTTCGACTTTGCAATTCTACCAATGTTCAATCATTACGCTATACTTTAGCTAATTTCAGGATTTAACGGGTTCAGCTGTGCCAATCGAGTTTGTCGCAACGTCAAGATTACCTACCGCTCACGGTGAATTTAAAATTACTGTATTTCAAGACCCTAAGACCGGTGAAGAGCATGTCGCACTGTCTAAAGGACTTGAGGAAGTATCAGATGAACCTGTGGTGGTCCGTGTACATTCTGAATGTTTAACCGGTGATGCCTTTGCTTCACTCAAATGCGACTGTGGCCCGCAATTACAAGCAACTTTAAAACTGATCAATGAATTGGGCCGCGGAGCTATTCTGTATTTGCGTCAGGAAGGGCGTGGTATTGGCCTGACCAATAAAATTCGTGCTTACGCCCTGCAGGATCAAGGCCATGACACCGTAGATGCCAACCTGATGCTGAACCTGCCGGCGGATGCACGCCAATATGATATGTGTAGCATTATGCTGGATCATTTACAGATAAAATCGGTACGTCTCGTGACCAACAACCCTTCAAAAATAGAAGCCTTAAAAGCACAAGGCATTAATGTAGTCGATCGTGTCCCGCTAACAGTAGGCTTAAACCCGTTTAATGAACAATACCTTAAGACCAAGCACGAACGCATGGCACATCTTTATAAAAAGGATGATTTTTAATATTTTTAAACCCTGTCCTACCTTATTTTAACTGAATCCTTCCAAACCTCCCTTTCTTGCGCTTCGACTTAAAGCCATGTTTAAGTCTGGCTCAGGGAGGCTTTCTCTCTCTTTCTTAAAAATGGGGTTTAGGAGGAGATTAAATCGTCATCGAGAAAATCCGACTTTCTGGCATCCGTCGCTTTAAACGTAAATCAAAAGCCATACAAATATTGCGTACAAATGGTTTCCCTTTCTCCAGAATTGTGACTGACGAGTCTGAAAATTCAATTAAACCATCCTGTGCCATTTCCTCAAGCTGTTCCAAAACCTCATCAATTTCAGGAAAAAGCATCTCGGAATTTTCCCATGAGGTGCTAAAGCTGCACATCAAATTTAGAATATGTTGCCGGATGATCAGATCTTCCTGGTTTAAGACATGTCCTTTAAATACCGGAATTTCATTGCGCGCCAGGCATTCATAATATTCTTCAATGGTTTTCACATTCTGCGCAAAGCTGTACCAGCTATCGCTGATTGAAGAAATCCCGAGTCCAATCATCACCTGGGTTTTAGAGGCTGTGTATCCCATAAAGTTGCGATGCAATGTTCCAGCTTGAAAGGACTGGTACATCGCATCTTTTTCTAAGGCAAAATGATCCATGCCGATTTCATGATAACCATGTGCCAGAAGTTTCTTTTTACCCGCTTCATAGCATTCCCGTTTGATCGCATCTTTGGGTACATCGGCATCTTTAAAACCGCGCTGACCATTGCCTTTAATCCAGGGCACATGTGCATAGCTATATAAAGCCAGACGGTCCGGCAAAAGCGAATTGGTTTGCTCAATAGTATTTAAGACATCATCCAGACTCTGAAATGGCAGACCAAACACCAGATCATGAGAAATCGATTCATAGCCAATTTCTCTTGCCCATTCGGTTACCTGTTTAACATTTTCATACGGCTGAATCCGGTGAATCGCCTTTTGCACGGTTTCATTATAATCTTGCACCCCATAACTGACCCGACGAAAACCAAGGTCATACAATCCTTGCAAATGCTCACGCGTGGTATTATTAGGATGGCCTTCAAAACTGAATTCATGTACAGGCGCTACGTCGGCTTTGGCCAGAATGCCTTGAATCAGTTGAGCCAGATGCGCCATTGAAAAAAATGTCGGTGTTCCCCCACCCAAATGAATCTCTTTAATTATGGGCTTTTCTTGTAATAGCTCACAATATAAATCCCATTCTTTCAGCACTGCCTGAATATAAGGCTGTTCAACTTCATGGCGTTTGGTCACACGCTTATGACACCCGCAGAAGGTACACAGACTTTCACAAAATGGCAGGTGGATATACAAGCTAATGCCTTCACTTTGATTGGATTCCGCAAAAGACTTTTTTAGCGTTTGCTTCCATTGTTCCAGCGAGAAATTCTGCTCTTCCCAATACGGAACCGTGGGATAACTGGTATAGCGCGGACCGGGAACATTATATTTTTGAATCAGGGAATTGACCTGTACCGACATGACACCCACCTTTACCATCGAAAAATGCTCAAGCCAATGAGCGCTTGCAAGTTATTGTGCTGAGCTTGAAAAAAGAATTCAACCTAGCCCTTTGGTCGGATTTAATGGTGCATTCTGTTTATGAATAGTGGAATGTAAGGTCTGGGCTGATGAATTGCATCACCAAATAGACCTTAATCTTTGACTGATTTTATGCTTTGATGTAATTAGTTTTTTATTTCCCTACGAGGGTTCTGATGCAGCATCCTACATCTACGGATATTCAACGCGTTCGTGAATTTCTCCTCGACTTGCAGGCACGGATTTGTGCGGCACTGGAGCAACAGGAACGTGCTGGCGGCGGTACGGCCGAATTTATTATTGATGACTGGGAGCGCCCGGAAGGTGGTGGCGGCCGTTCACGTGTTCTGCAAAACGGCACGGTCATTGAAAAAGGTGGGGTAATGTTCTCCCACATCAACATTTCCAAACTGCCCGCTTCTGCGACTGAACGCCATCCCAATATTGCCGGTGCCAAAGCGCAAGCAATGGGAGTATCACTAGTCATCCATCCCAAAAACCCGAATGTGCCCACCTCACATGCCAACGTGCGTTTATTTGTCGCAGAAAAAGAAGGTCAGGATCCGATCTGGTGGTTTGGTGGCGGTTTTGATCTGACCCCATTTTATCCAAATGATGAAGATGTACTGTCCTGGCATCAAACAGCGCATGATCTGTGTGCTCCATTTGGTGCAGAAGTTTATTCTGAACATAAACAATGGTGTGATCACTATTTTTACCTGAAACATCGTGACGAGCAGCGCGGTGTGGGCGGCTTGTTTTTTGATGACCTGAATCAATGGGATTTTGAAACCTGTTTCCAGTATATGCAGGCTGTAGGCAATGGGTATCTGCAAGCCATTCTGCCGATTTTCCAGCGCAATCAGGATAAACCCTATACCGAAGCACAACGCGAATTTCAGTTATACCGTCGTGGTCGTTATGTAGAGTACAATCTGGTTTATGACCGCGGCACCCTGTTTGGTTTACAGACTGGCGGCCGGATTGAATCGATTCTGGTCAGCCTACCCCCGCTTACCGGATGGTCATATCGCCCGGAATGGGATGAAGGCTCACCCGAAAAACGCTTAACAGATTATTACCTAAAACCACACGACTGGTTAACAGAATTAAGATCCCAAGCAATGAAATGATACAAACAGCCCTCAAATGGAGGGCTTTTTTAATGGAAAGTTCCTCTATACTGTCGAATAGAAATATCTGATTTGATCGCAGCACCCTATCGCTACATCGATCAACTTCTATTTGATGTTTAGTGAGAAATAAAAATGCATAATCTTCAATTAAATCTACCTATATTGGCCTTTTGGCTTTTCCTTGCTCTCGCCATCAGTGCGATGAGTACCGCACTTTTGAGTCACAACCTGATTCTGGATGGCGCAGCTATTCTGGTGAGTATTCTGACTGGGGTTGGAGTCGTTTTTAGTATGGCGCTGATATTTGCGGAACATATTATTGATATTTGCAGTTCCTAACATGCTGACAACCTAGCAGTAATTAAAGATTGCGCAGGCTTTAGTCCCTGCGCTTTTTCACGTATATTGATGGCCATTTCCGCACATGGACATTGTGAAATGAGCAAACAATTTGCCGTGATTGGTAACCCGATTGAACAGTCACGTTCTCCAGAATTGCATCACGCCTTTGCTGCTAAAACTGGAGTCGACCTGAGTTATACCAAGCGTCTGGCTCCACTGGATGGCTTTGAAGCCAATATTCAGGACTTCTTTAGTCAGGGTGGTAGTGGCCTGAATGTTACTGTCCCCTTCAAAGAGCAGGCTTTTATCCAATGTCAGGTGTTGAGTGAACGGGCCAAAATTGCCAAAGCCGTGAATACCCTATGGATGGAAAATGGGGTCCTGCATGGCGACAATACTGATGGTCAGGGCCTAGTCGAGGCTATCCGTGCTTTAGACTGGCCACTGGACAATACAGCTATCTTAATTATTGGTGCAGGCGGTGCCACGCGTGGCGTGATTTATCCCCTGGCGCAGGCGGGTGCGAAAAAAATCGTGATTGCCAATCGCACCTTGGCACGCGCGAAACAGCTGGTTGCTGATATTCAGAATGCCGTACCGCAAATCGAATTACAGGCAATTTCTCTGGATAATCTTAGCGGTGAATTTGATCTGGTGATTAACGCCACTTCTGCAAGCCTCAGCGGTGATACCCTTATTCTACCGGAAACGTTACAGTTTAAGAGGGCCTATGAAATGGCCTATGGTAAACCCTCTTCCTTTCTGGATCAGGCCAAGGCGCGCGGTGTTCCCACGTCAGAAGGCTTTGGAATGCTGGTCGGTCAGGCGATTGAATCTTTTTACATCTGGAATGGCATCAAGCCGGACTTAAAAGAGTTTCTTTAAAAGCCCTATCTATCCAATGAGTTCAGTTCGGGTTGTAACTATAGCCCGCAACTGAATTTCCTCTAACCGTCCAGAAGCTGAGACACCATGGATTGGTTCTAGTGACATTTTAGAAGCCGGCCTGTTTTAACTTAAATTTGAGCACAATTCATACAAAAGTATACTGGACATATCACCTTTTAATTTATTAAAGTCCAATGTGATAACAAGTTTTCAATCTTCCTGCAATATCTATACTAGTCAATAAAATTAACCGAGTTAATTGACTGGAATTAAAAATCGATTCGCTTTTCTGACATTTTTATTCACTGAATTCATCAATGTTTTTTTATCCCCAATGTGAATAATCAAAGAATCGATACAGATAATCCAAAACTATTTCAATCAGGATTAAACGCATGCCAGCATATAAAGCCCCTTTACACGACATTCGCTTCCTTATGAATGAAGTGCTTGACTACCCTGCGCACTACCAGAATTTGTCGAATGGTGAATATGCCGATGCCGACACGGTAGATATGATCTTAGAAGGTGCGGCAGATTTTTGTGAAAATGTACTGTCACCTTTGAACCAAAGCGGTGATGAAGAAGGCTGTCATTTTGAAAATGGCGAAGTAAAAACCCCGAAAGGCTTTAAGGAAGCTTACGAACAGTTCGTACAAGGTGGCTGGCAAGGTCTGTCTTATCCTGAAGAGTTTGGTGGCCAAAACCTGCCCATGTCTTTAAACCTGATCAAATCAGAAATGATGGGTACTGCGAACTGGTCATTCCAGATGTATCCGGGTTTAAGTGTGGGCTGTATCAATACTATTATCCAGTATGGTACCGATGAGCAGAAAAACACGTATCTGCCTCACCTGGTTGCAGGAACTTGGGCGGGCACCATGTGTCTGACTGAACCACAATGTGGTACGGATCTGGGTCAGGTAAAAACCAAGGCAGAGCCGAAAGAAGATGGCACTTATGCGATTTCAGGAACTAAGATTTTTATTTCCGCAGGTGAGCACGACCTCACTGAAAATATCGTACATATTGTACTGGCACGCCTTCCGGATGCACCGCAAGGCACCAAAGGGATTTCCCTGTTTATCGTACCGAAATTTATTGCTGCTGCAGATGGTGGGATCGGTGAACGCAATCCAGTAAACTGTGGCTCGATAGAACACAAAATGGGGATTCGCGCTTCAGCAACGGCTGTACTGAATTTCGACAATGCGACTGGCTACCTGATTGGTGAACCAAACAAAGGCCTGCATGCCATGTTTACCTTTATGAACACGGCGCGTATTGGTACTGCAATTCAGGGCATCTGCCATGCTGAATTGTCATTCCAGGGTGCTTTGCCTTATGCCAAAGAGCGTATGTCAATGCGTGCCCTGTCTGGCAAAAAAGATCCAGAAAAAGTAGCGGATGCAATCATTCATCATGCCGATGTACGCCGCATGCTGTTGACGCAAAAAGCCATTGCTGAAGGTGGCCGTGCCATGATTTATCATGCAGCACAAATTGCCGATAATATGAATGATGCTTTGCTGCGTGGCGATACCGCTGCTTTTGAACAGCATGATGATCATCTTGGTTTCTACACCCCTATCCTGAAAGGCTTCTTGACCGAAATGGGCTATGAAGCATCAAATCATGGTATGCAAGTCTTTGGTGGACATGGCTATATCAAAGAATGGGGCATGGAACAGATCGTACGTGACTCACGTATTTCTACCCTGTACGAAGGTACTACAGGTGTTCAGGCACTGGATCTGATCGGCCGTAAAGTGCTGTTGACGTCGAAAGGCAAAGTGATTCGTGATTACACTGCTGAAATTCTGAAATTCTGCGGTCAGCATGCGCGCAATAAATACATGCGCCGTTTCGCCTGGGATTTAACCAAGCTCTGTGCACAGTGGAATGCCTTAACCGTGCGTATTATGCTGGCTGCACGTAAGGACCGCGACATCGTGTCTTCTGCGTCAGTCGATTTCCTGATGTTCTCCGGTTATGTGATGATGGCCTACTTCTGGGCACAGCAAGCTGCAGTTGCTTCAGCCAAACTGGCATCTGGTGATGGTGCGGAAGTTCCAGAATTCTATAAAGCAAAAATCAAAACTGCTGATTTCTACTTTGAACGTATTCTGCCACGTACCCAAGGTCATGCAGAAGCGATGGTGAATCCCTCTAAAACCATGACGGCACTCGCGCCAGAACACTTTAGCTTCGATTACTAAGCTGTAAATTGTCTCAAAAAGAGCGTTTCGGCGCTCTTTTTATTGACTCAAATATCTTTCTTTCAACTTAAAAAACCTTTCTGGATATAAAATATACAAATTTAATTTTATATTTTTCAACATCCTAATAAATTAGCCAAATAAAACGCTTGTATATCTCAAAATAAGCGGTATGATAACCCCAACTAGAAAAATTCTTGTTTTGGTTAGTCTTCTTTTAAGTATCGCAGTTTTAGTCATAAACCTTCGTATTACAGATCAAAAAGCTCCATCCTTTTTATTTTTCAAAGTTACAGTTAGTCATCTGAAATTTTGGCTATAAATTCATACGATTCAATAGGTTATATTATGTCTAATACAGTTAACGGTACAGTAAAATGGTTCAACGAAACTAAAGGTTTCGGTTTCATTCAACAAGAATCAGGTCCAGACGTTTTTGCTCATTTCAGCGAAATCACTGGTTCAGGTTTCAAAACTTTAGTTGAAGGCCAAAAGGTTTCTTTCAGCGTAGCTCAAGGTCAAAAAGGCCCTACAGCTGTAAATATCGTTGCTCTATAATTTAGACGCAAGATATTGAAAAAAAGCACTCTTAGAGTGCTTTTTTTGTGCCTATCATTTTTTAAAGATTATTTGGTTGTTCTAAAAACCGGTGTGCTCTATGCCAGGCTAAAAATACCGGATCAGGAGCAAAACGTTTTGGTACGTCGATTCGTTTACCGTGATAGGGCTTTAAATAGGCGTATAAACTCACATCTTGCTTGGCTTGATTCGCAATACACACTTTAAGCCCTTTATCTAGTGTGATAAATCCCTGATCAAAAGCTTGATCCAATAAAGAAGATAAACAAATTCCATTACGCGGATTTTTTCGGTGTGCCTGATTTTCAGACCAAGGTACAATATGAGAAGCCACTAAAAAGGCTTTGGTCTTAATGCCGGAGATCGCACATTGATATTGATAATTGAGTTTAACTTGTAAGGCAAATTCTTGATGTGCCGAGCCGCGAACCTTTACTTTGGCATATTGATCTTCAACACTATAATCAAGGATTTCTTGACGCAAATGCGTATCCCGCAAAGTGTCCTGTTTTTCCCCTCTTCCCGCTAATTTAAGTAATCGCCAAAAATCATCTGCCGTGATCTCATTCATGCCATATTGTTGAAAAAAATGTTCCCAAGTATTTCCGCGTGGTTTAAAAGTCCATTGAAAATTTTCCAAATCGGACTGCAGAATGGGATCTATAAAACGTATACCATCGATCACTTCCGCAAAGACCGGTTTGGTTTGGCGTTTTTGATGATTTTGAGGAATAGCATTAGGTGCAATAATCTTGGCTATACGACCTGCACCATAAAGATAGAATTGATTTTTAATTTCAGAAGCTTTTTGCGGTCGTCGATATAAAAAGAAATCTCCTTCTCTGACCCGATTATATTTACTTTGATCCCAATGATATTCTTTAAAGTCCCGATCTTCATAAACCAGATGATCACTTTTACTATCAAAAATAAAGAATCGGGTGTCAGTTAAATCCAGCTGTTGAAAAGCCCATAATGTATCCACCTGCCCACCCTCTAGAAATTATAATATTCAATTAATTTAATCTTTGAATATTCTCAGAAAACTTCTCTCTAAGAAAGCTTCAATCAGACTTTAGGTATTTATTTAAGGCAATAAAAAACCCCAATAAAATCCTATTAGGGTTTCTTTTAGAACAATGGGGAAATTAAATAATTAAAGAAATTCTTCTAATACCGAATTTAAAAAGATATGCCCCTGCTCGGTACATGAAAGCCGGTCTTGATCATCGACCATTAATTTTCTTTCACGTAAAGAGCTCAGTAACTCATGTAAAGTATCTAGACTCAAACCGGTACGTTCGGCATAGAGTTTGGCTTCCACGCCCTGATTTAAACGTAATGCATTCATCATAAATTCAAAAGGCAGGTCGGCATCTTCAATGCGCTTAAACTGCACATGTTCGGCAGGTACTTTGGCTAAGTAGTCCTTAGGTAAACGGGTTTTCTGGAACCGATACACGCCATGCGGCTGAGTGACTTTGCCATGTGCTCCGGCACCAATCGCCAGATAGTCACCAAACTGCCAATAATTCAGATTATGCGCTGAAGGCAATTCTTTACGCCAGGCCGAAACTTCATAGTTGATAAAACCCTGAGATTTTAGGTAGAGCTCACCCTGCTCCTGAATATCTTCCAAGACTTCATCGACAGGCAAAATCGGTTGAGTCCGGAAAAATACCGTATTGGGTTCAATCGTCAACTGATACCAGGAAATATGGGTAGCACCCTGCTCCACTGCCAGTTTTAAATCATGTAAAGCCTGTTCTAAAGTCTGTTCCGGCAAACCATGCATCAAGTCGACATTAATGCGCTGAAAACCTGCTTCACGTGCCAACCCAATGGCAGAAATCGCATCTTCATTACTATGGATCCGTCCCAAATGCTTGAGATGATCGGTATTAAAACTCTGCACCCCAATCGACAGGCGGTTAATACCGGCCTGCAAATAGCCGGCAAACGGATCATGTTCGACCGTGCCGGGATTGGCTTCCAGGGTAATTTCACAGCCTTCGGCAAAGGGAATAATGGCTTTGAGCTGACCAAATAACCATTGATAACCTGGGGCAGAAATCAGTGACGGCGTCCCCCCACCAATAAAGACACTGTGAATCTGCCGGCCTTGGGCAAAATTGACCTGAGTTTTAAAGTCTTCCACCAGTGCTCGTAAATATTCCTGTTCCAATTCCAGTGATAGCTGACCATCCGGAACCGCATGCGAATTGAAGTCACAATAAGGACATTTGCGCACACACCAAGGCATATGAATATATAAGGACAAAGGGACAGCAGCAGGATTCAATTCAGCCAAAGAACTACTCAAAAACGATTACAAGATATAGCGGAATTTTAACATGACTCGGCGGCAACACTGCTAAAATTAAATTTGATCGTGTGATATGTCTAAAAATTTAAATAGAATTAGTCAGTTAAAATTATGAAAATATCTTCTCAACTTATTATTTTACTTCCTTTGGTTTTTGCAATCGGTGTTTTATTGACACTCCAGACTGCAATTAATACACAACTAAAAGAATATTTATATTCTCCTATTCAAGCTGCATTTTTTTCCTTTTTGATTGGTACAATAGTGCTCGCCGTAATCGTACTTTTTCAGTCTAATCCCAAACCCGGTTTACAGGAACTGATGAGTGTTCCCTGGTATTTATGGCTAGGGGGAATCGTGGGTGTATACGCGATTAGTATGAGCATTTATGCAGCGCCCAAACTTGGCTTTCTGGTTCTTAGCGGTCTCATTATTTTTGGTCAGATGATGATGTCGATGCTGGTCGATCATCTGGGATTGTTGGGTAATGAAAAAATGCCGGTTAACTGGCAACGTCTTTTAGGCGGCGTGGTAATTTTTATTGGTGTGCTTCTCACTTTACAACGCTAAACCTTCTATTTAAGCACATGATCACGATGAGTAATTTTTGTGTCGAATGTTTCACCAGTCACAACCTTTGGTTTTGAATTAAAAAAACTTTTTCATCTGATGCTGCCTATTCTGGTGACCCAATTTTCTCAGGCTGGTCTGGGCCTGATTGATACCATTATGGCCGGTCACCTGTCTGCTACCGATCTTGCCGCGATTGCCGTCGGAGTAGGACTCTGGATTCCGGTGATGCTGCTATTTAGTGGCATTATGATTGCCACGACGCCTTTGGTTGCCGAAGCTAACGGCGCACGTACACCTGAAAAAATTGCCACCATTGCACGTCAATCGCTTTGGGTTGCCCTGATTCTTGGGGTAATTGCCGGCCTGATTTTACAAGTTTTGCCAGCCCTTTTACCTCTCTTGGGTGTACCGGAAAGCTTGCAGCCTAAAGCCAGTTTATTCCTGCATGCGATTGGTTTTGGTATGCCTGCGGTAACCATGTATGCAGCCTTACGCGGCTACTCAGAAGCGATTGGAAATCCTCGCCCGGTCACCGTGATTAGTTTATTGGCCCTGGTTTTGCTGGTTCCGCTGAACTATATCTTTATGTATGGTATTGGTCCTGTTCCGGCCCTAGGCAGTGCAGGCTGTGGGTTTGCCACAGCGATTTTGCAGTGGTTAATGCTCATGACTCTGGCACTGTATATCTTTAAAAACAGAGCCTATCAGCGTACTCAGCCTTTTACTCACTGGGAAAAAATAAACCCGGAATGGGTGAAGCGTATTCTGCAACTGGGTTTTCCAATTGGATTGGCGATCTTCTTTGAGGTCAGTATTTTCAGTACAGCAGCAATTGTGCTGAGTCCTTTGGGAGAGACCATTGTCGCTGCCCATCAGATTGCTATTTCCGTCACTTCACAACTGTTCATGATTCCCATGTCACTGGCGATTGCCCTGACCATTCGGGTTGGCACCTACTATGGTGAACAGAACTGGCAAGCCATGCGAAAAGTGCAATATCTTGGCCTGATCACTGCCACTATTCTGGCGATCCTGACCATGATTCTGCTTTGGGTTTTCCGCAATGAAATTGTGGCACTCTACACTTCAGATCTGATCGTAAGCCAAATTGCGGTGTATCTGATTCTGTTTGCTATTGCCTATCAGCTGATGGATGCCTGGCAGATCAGTGCGGCAGGTTGTCTGCGCGGCATGCAGGATACCAAGGGGCCGATGTGGATTACCATGCTGGCTTACTGGGTCATCGCCTTCCCGGTTGGAGTATATTTATCCCGCTTTACCGAGATGGGCGCCGCCGGTGTTTGGGTTGGCCTGATCGTGGGTTTAAGTGTTGCCTGTGTTTTATTGCTGGCACGACTCTATAGCAATAACAGACGTTTAAGCTTAAAGGTATAAAAACTTAGCGACTTTCAAGCAATCTTAAATATTGGGTAGGTGACATGGATGTCACCGTTGAACTGTGATACAGGGAAGTAGCATCAGATCAACGAGATGGTTTTGTTACTTTTGCCATGACAAAAGTAGGAGCTACACCTATGTGACAGCATAAAAATAAAAGATGAGAGCATCGCCTTGAGCATTGTAATTTCGATGTAGAAGTTAAGAATTAGCTCCCAAAGCCTCCTTCAATCCTTCTGGAATCTCTGATTCATCCGCTACATCTTTGGTCACCACCTGCCCCACAATCACATCCGTACCATTAAAAGTCATGGTGGGTGACCCATATAACTCATAACCTTCATTTAAGGCACGGGTCACCCGCGCACAAAAATGCACATCATCCTTCCCAGTAAAATATCGATAGACTTTCATTGAATTTTCTTCATTACAGCAATCTGTTTATTCTAAGCTTTTAGCCATAAAACAACATTCAGAATTAATACTCAGCCTTATCTAAAACGATGATGGATTCCGGCATATTCTTTTAGTTTAGCCAAGGAGATAAAGATAAATCTTTATCAAATCAAAGATGATGCATTAAACATGGAGAAGCTGAAGGAAATCACAACACAACCTCTACAATTAGATCTAGGCAATTCAACCTTTGTCACCTATGATCAAATACATCCGTTCATTTTTGGTTTCAAGGAATCTCGCATGGCAAAAACGGCTAGCACACCCGGTCGTCGCTTTATGAAACTTGCCGGAATGACCGCAAGTATTGCAGGTAAAACCCTCTCCAATTCCATTAAAAATCTAACTGCCGATGAAGAGCAGAAAAATACTGCGCGCAGCAAACTGTTTCAGGATATTGGGGTACAGATTGCAGATACCTTGGGAGAGATGAAAGGCGCAGTCATGAAAGTCGGCCAGATTGCCTCGCAATATAAAGACGTTTTCCCGCCCGAAGTCGCCAAAGCCATTGCCAAGTTACAACGTCAGGCACCCCCCATGCCATTTAAGGAAATTCAGGCACAGGTAGAAAAAGAACTGGGTAAACCCTTAGCACAGCTTTTTCAGCACTTTGATGAACAGTCATTTGCTGCAGCCTCGATTGGCCAAGTACATAAAGCGATCCTGCCAGATGGCCAGCAAGTTGTGGTCAAAGTACAGTATCCTGGGGTAGATGAAGCCTGCGAAAGCGACCTGAAACAAGTTCGTCTGGCACTGCGCATGATGGGCGTGTTAAAGATTGACCGTAAACTTCAGGATCAGCTGTTTAAGGAAATTCAGCAGAGTCTGGACAATGAGCTGAACTATGAAATCGAAGCGCAGAATCTGGAAATCGCCCGGACTTTCCATGAATCTCTGGACAGTAAAATTATAATTCCGAAAGTGTTTCATGAATACTCTTCACGGCATATTCTGACTTTGAGCCAAGAGCTTGGTGAAAGTATTGAAATCGCTAGCACTTGGCCACTCGAGACCCGAAATGCTTTGGGACGCCGTTTATTCCGTGCCATTGGTCAGGAAATTTTCTATCTAAAACGCTTTCATTGTGACCCGCATCCTGGCAATTTCGCCTTCCGTGAGGATGGTTCTGTGATTGTTTATGATTATGGCGGCGTCAAGACCTTGTCGACAGAAGTTATTGAACATTTCAGGGAACTGATTCAAGCTGCGCGCGAAAAGAATATTCCCGTAATCGAACAACAACTGGATGCACTGCATTCTTTGACTGAGACCGGAAAATTCCCGACAGAATTGTATGAACAATGGCTGGAAGTACTCATGCGTCCTTTAGTCACCCACTATGATTTCGCCGAAAACTCAGCGCATCATGATGGTATGGAATTGCTGAAACCTTCCTTAAAATACTGGGATGTGTTTAAACCTTCTCCAGATACCTTAATGGTGAACCGGACGATTTCAGGGCAGTACTGGAACCTGATTCATCTTAAAGTAAATGATGATTTAAGTGATGTATTTGAAGAGCTCGTACCCAGTCGCAGCTAAATAGAGGCGACTGGCTTACGCGTTGTAACCCTAAATTACTTGAAAGCGTAAATGTTACATTATAACATTTGATCAATAATCAAGAGGAATTTAGATATGCGTTCAGATATCCACCCTGAGTATCGTGAAGTGTTATTCCATGATACCAATGCCGATGCCTATTTTGTGATTGGCAGTACCATGAACTCCAGTCAGACTAAAGAATATCAAGGTAAAACATACCCTTATGTAACACTAGATATTTCAAGCGCTTCTCATCCTTTCTATACGGGTGAGCAACGTCAGACCAGTAATGAAGGTCGTGTGGCAAGCTTCAACAAACGTTTTGGCCGCTTTAAACGTGGTTAAAAATGAAAACCGTCGATTATCTCAATCTTCGAATCGTGGTTTATGTCAGGAAATAACCTCCAGTTTCCTGACTTTTTTATGTCCGTTTTAACTGTGCGATAGCATCCATGACGTTAAATAAAAGCCCAGCGCCAGAACTATAATGCCGATGATTAAGCTGGATAATGCATATAATACCACTAGACCCATAGCCCCTTGCTTGAACAACAAAAAACTTTCCAGACCGAAACTGGAAAATGTGGTAAAACCACCGAGAATTCCCACCATTAAAAACAGACGAGCTTCCTGTTGAAGGATTGGATATTTTTGGCTACAGGCAAAAAAAATCCCCGCACATAAACAGCCTAGAATATTGATCCACCAGGTGGGCCAAGGAAACTGCATTTGTGGTTTAAACAGCCAAAGTCCTGCTGCATAACGCAGACTGGCACCGACTGCCCCACCCATTGCCACCCAAAGCCAGCCCATATTTTTTCCTATCTATTTATTGATCAAGTTTATCTTATCCAAATTTTTAAACTCAACATGGATAATTTTCACTATTATCTTGAACGGAAAATCAATTAAATACCATGGAACTTCGCAAGAAAATTGCTATATTTATCGCATCGAATTTTCATGAATGGCACAGGAAAAACAGCATGGCACAGGATTTATTGGCCCAGTTAGCGGCAGGCGAAGCAAAATTTGCAGATGTGATTGCATATATTGACTCGCGCTATACGCATACACCAACTGCATTTAAAAATGGCCAGCAAAATAATACGGCTACAGAAAACCAGGGCAGCGCCAAAGTCTTTTCTTTTGCACAACTCAATGGTCTGGATCAGGCACAGACCTTAAGCCTGTTTGCTGAGCATTATGCTGCTGTACTGGCGACGCCAGAGTCGACCGATCATCAGAATATCCGCCAGTTTATGCTTAATGGGTGGGATGGAATTACCTTTGAAGGTCAGGCCCTAATTGCAAAATAAGTCTTCAACAGATAAAAAAACCGTTCATAGGAACGGTTTTTTTAGGCATCTCAGCAGTATGCTGGATGTCTGTTTAGCTCTTACCAACTTTTTCTATCCACTGAATGGAACTGACGCGGAAAACTTCACAAGCACCATCACCCGTATCGGTCGGGGTTAAAGAAGATGTCCAGACCAGATCTTTGTCACGCACTTCAACCAGCTCCCCTTGCATACGCACCAGATCGCCACGCTTCACCTTTTTGATTGCCTTGGCAATTTCAGGATTGGCGGGAATGATATGCATATTGGACACCATCTGCTTGGCTTGTTCTACCGGTACCGGTACCCGATCCATTTTCCAGTTTAAATAACGATCATATTGATTCACGGTGATATGCCGGGCAATTTCAGGCTCAGCAAATAACCCCCAACTGACTGCATAATCAATCGGAGAGAATTTGGCTTGCGGATCAGAACTATAAACCTTAGAACCCAAAATACGGAAATCACCTTTAAAAGGCTGCAAGACCGAAATTGACTGACCTTTGACCACAGGAGGCAAACCTTTGGCAATATTATGCTCAACAGAACTGTAGCCAGAAATAGGCAGTAACAGGCTGGCGAGCAAAGCATAATGTTTAAAGTGTTTGAACATAATTTTTAATCTAATCCTAATCAAGTTGCTTAAACGTTTTAAGGATATCTTCCTTGATCTTACGTATTTTTTAATGAATAAACAGTTGAACTTGGTAACAAACTGAACGAATTTAGTCAGCTCGGGATATGCCTATTATTTTATTTTCAGTTAAGCTAGAACAAATTCCCATCTCATTAAAATGGCCTGGATGCTGTATAAAATTTATCAACAACATATCTTTCCACATCTTTTAAATCAGGTCATGCAAACCCCGGCTTTGATGGACTTACGCCGTGAATTGCTCTTGGGGGTGTCAAATGAAGTGCTGGAAATTGGTTTCGGTACCGGGCTGAATCTGCCTTTTTATCAACTGGTTGACAAGCTCTATGCGCTGGAACCGAATGCTGATATTTTCAAACTGGCAGAAACGCGGATTCAGCAGGCTGCGTTTCCGGTTGAGCATATTCAGGCCAGCGCAGAAAATTTGCCTTTTGCAGCGAATAGCCTGCAACATGTGGTTTCAACCTGGACACTTTGCAGTATTCCAGATCTCGAACAGAGCTTAAAGGAAATTTATCGGGTGCTACAGCCGGGTGGTACTTTACATGTGGTCGAACATGTGCTGAATCGGCAAAATTTAAATATCCAGCGACTGCAACATTTACTTACTCCTATTCAAAAGAAAGTCGCAGATGGCTGTCATCTGAACCGCGATATTGAAAATGCCTTGCTGGAAACCGGTTTTGAAATAGAAAGCTTGAATTATATTGATGCGGCAGGTCTACCCAAGGTTGGTCAGCATATGCTGTTGGCTCGACTGCGTAAGTCAAGAGGCTAACTCCCTCTGATCTTTTTAGTGATGTTGAATCTGAGTCACTCGCAGTAACTGACAATCGCCACGATATTTAGAACCTGTACCCACCGTGAATTCTTGTCCAGTCGTACCTGAATGAACGGTAACCAGATCACCACTAAGAGTAATTTTCTGTCTTGGTTTTAACCGGCGAATCTGATCGGCAATTTTTTCAGTGGCAGCAATCAGACTGAAATGCTGCACATGCGTATTGATGAAGTTACGATCCACCTCGCTGATTTGTCCTTCAACCTGATAACAGCGTTTTGCTTCATCAAACTCCAATATTGCCTGCATGGCTGGCAGCGGCTGAGTCAGCAACAGCACATCAATATTGCTGAGATAGGCCAGATCATTAAAACTCCCCACCACAGGACTCGCCTGATGCAGAACCCGACGCTTGGGTTTTACAAAGCGCTGATCATGCACAATATAGGTTTCTGAAATATGCTTGACCGGTTCTACTTTAAAATTTTTAAGTACGCCTTTTTCTTGTAGATGTGGAATAGCGCGGAAAAACTCATTCCAGACCCAAAGTCCAAGCATAAACAGCAGCGCAGTAATCAGTAGTTTTTGCATAATTTTTTATTCTGCATGAGGTTTAGATTAATCCTCAAAATCAATCCGAACAGTTTCAAAACGTACCCGTCCTTCCTGAATCGCTCGGGCAATGGCTTGCTGGCCTTTGGTCAGACGTGCGCCCCCACTTTTAATATCAATCAAGACGACTTCAATATCTTCGGCTGCACCTTCCCCGTCACGAAAATCGGTATAGCCATCAAAGACCACATAATCTACCGGGTCGCCCAGAAACTTAGCATCACTCGGCAGATATTGAAATTCCGGCATGATCGGTGCGAGCTGTTCCGCCATTTTGCCTTTGAGAACGGCACGGCTAGTATTTACACTGCGCTTTTGCGCGGCAATCAGGGATTGCTGATGCTCCAGTTCCAGCTCGGCGATATACTGCTCATATTCGGCCTTGATCCGTCCGTTGCGTGTCTGACTTAAAATAATAGTGGTCAATACCACCCCGATACATGCGCCAATCAGCATGGCCATCCATATGGACATTCAATCTTCCTAATTTACTTGATTTTTATAACATCGCATTCGACTGAAGTTGAGGATATCGGCCATTTGCATACTTGAAAAGAATGATATGCTAGGCTGGAACAGAATAAAATCACCTTGAGTCATGAAAACAATTTTAGTTGCGAATCAGAAAGGCGGTTGTGGTAAAACCATGACAGCCATTAGTTTGGCGTCAGCACTCGCACAAAAGGGTTATACAGTGGCATTGGCCGATGCCGACAACCAGAAATCCACATTGCAATGGCTTAAGCACCGCCCGGCACAGGCGGCACCTATTCAAAGTCTGGACTGGCGCAATAGCAAATCCATTGGTGATGCTCCCAAGCAGATTGAATACCTGATTATTGATGCACCAGGTGCGTTAAGTGACGATCATGCGGAACAGCTGGTCAGTGAAGCACATGCGATTATCATCCCGATCCAGCCTTCTTTTTTTGATATCGATTCAACCCGCCGTTTTCTCAAACATTTACAGGACATTAAACGTATCCGCAAAGGCAAGGTCGAAATTTTGCTTCTGGCCAATCGCACCAAAGCAAATGCAGCCAGCAATCAGGATATACAACAATTTTTTGACAAAATCGACCAACAGCCGGTGGCCTGGATTTCGGAACGCGCCCCTTATAGCCGTTTAGCGATGGAAGGTCTTTCAGTCTTTGATAAACAACAAAAAATTTACCGGGAACTGCAGGATCAATGGCAACCGGTACTAAATGCGATTATTGATGATCCAAGTCAATGGTTTTGAGTCAATAGACTGAATCAGGCTGCAGCTCTTGGAAAATAATCACGCTACTTGGCAATGCAGCATTTTCGATCGCTTTTTTTTCAGTTAATATGCCTGAACACGACCTAAAAATGAGTCATTAAATTCAGTGCAACAATACGCGCCTATATTACAAAAAGTCTTATTATTTGGATTGTTCTTTATCCTGATTTTTTTGAGTTTTCATATACTCAAGTATTTCATCATTCCTGTAGTTTGGGCGGCAATTATTGCCTATATGACTTGGCCCCTGTATCAATCAGTGTTACGTATGTGTGGCAATCGCCCGACACTGAGTGCGACCCTGATGATTCTGGCCGTGATTCTGGTATTCGGTCTTCCGTTTATTTTTGCTATTTTCATGTTGCAGCATGAAGGCCGTAACCTGTATATGGAATTGCAGCGACAGGTCTTTTCCGGTCATCTGAATGTACCTGATTTTATTCGTGGACTTCCGATTGTCGGCAAGGAGATCAGCCGGACCTTAAATGAAATCAATACCGATCCGCAGAGTATCGCGCTGTCGGTATCGACCTGGATTCAAGGTCATCTGAATTATGGCAAAGTGGTACTGAACGAAGTCAGCAAAAATATATTTAAATTATGTTTTGCCATACTTTCGCTGTTTTTCTTCTACCGTGATGGTCAGACCATTTTAAATCAGGTGCGTAAAGCCTTTGAAATGGTGGTCGGACCACGTGTGCATCATTATTTTTCTACTATCTCTGCCACTACCCGAGCGGTGGTCTATGGGGTCGGTTTAACTGCAATTGCCCAGGCTCTGCTGGCAGGTATGAGTTATTTTGTTGCAGGTGTTCCAAATCCGATGGTTTTAACCATTGTGACCTTTATTTTTGCCCTGATTCCTTTCGGTCCACCTCTTGCCTATAGTTCGGTCGCACTGTGGCTGTTTTCGCAAGGACAAACCATTGAAGCTATTGGAGTCATGGTTTGGGGTGTCTGTGTGGTCAGTACCGCCGATAACGTCATTCGTCCCCTGGTAATTTCTGGTGCAACGCAGATTCCTTTCCTGCTGATCATGTTTGGAGTGCTGGGCGGTATTGCCAGCTTCGGTCTGGTGGGGGTATTTATTGGCCCGGTGATTCTGGCTGTACTCCTGGCTATCTGGCGTGAATGGTTACATGAAAGTAATATAAATGAACCATTAATGATGCCTAAAGCGACCCTGGCACATGAGATTGATCCGGAAACAAAAGAGACACCACCCAAAGCACCTTGAAGCATATATTTAATCGACTTAAACAAAACAAAACATTTAAGTACTGATTTTATATAGAGCTTCTGGTCTTGCTCTGTTTAAATGATTTCACCAAACAGAATAAAGATCAGGATGCCAGAATCATGTCTTCATTGTTTAAAATTACGACACTTTGCGCATTAAGCGCAGCACTTTTTACCGGTTGTGCCTCAACCTCTCCATCAAACGAAGTGGTCAGAGCAGTGACTTTAAATGCAGTAACTGCTCAAGGTGTAGGCCAAGAGATTGGTACCGTATTACTCAGTGACAGCCCAGCTGGTCTGGTCATTCGCACCAACTTGAAACAGCTTCCTGCAGGTGAGCGCGGTTTCCATATTCATGAAAATGGATCATGTGCACCTGCAATGAAAGATGGCAAGATGGGTGCAGCACTGGCAGCAGGTAGCCATTACAATCCGAATCAGGCACCACATCACGGTACGCCAACAACCGGTCACTTAGGCGATTTACCAGCGTTGAAAGTTAAGACTGATGGAACTGCGCGTGTCACCCTGCTTGCACCACGCCTGAAACTGGCTGATGTTCAGGGTCGTGCCATTATGGTTCATGCTGGTGGGGACAACTATTCCGACACCCCATTACCATTAGGCGGCGGCGGTGAACGTATTGCCTGTGGTGTGATCTAAATACCCTCATGCCAATGACCAAATAGAGAAAACGGGCAATATGCTCGTTTTTTCATGGATTTTTCTTTTATTTTGGCGTCTAAATTGCATTCAGAACTTTGCGTTTTTACTTTCCGGATCCTGTCCCTGTGAATGCTGCCCGACCTGCGACTGCTACTTTTGTTAAAATTATAAAACCTGTCCTGCTGCCCTTTCAGTCCAGTGCGCTGATAACTTATTGCCTGCAGATCCTGCTGGTGTTTTTAGGTACTACTTTCGGTCTGAAATTTCTGGGTTATGAGTTTTTGATCGTTCCAGTAACTTTAGGAGCAATTGCCACGGCACTGACTGATTTTGATGACCGGCTAAGCCTGCGTTTGCGCAACCTGTTACTGGTCATCATTCTGTTTTTTAGTGTTAGCAGCATTCTGGAATTTCTTGCTCCACATAAATTCTGGTTTGCACTGTGGCTATCGCTATCGAGTGCGCTGTTTATTCTAATGGGTGCCTTAGGCCAACGTTATGCCACAATTTCATTTGGCACCATTTTACTGTCAATCTATACCATGTTCGGCTTGGGCGAATATCAGCACTGGTATGAACAGCCGCTTTATTTTGTCATTGGAGCACTATGGTACGGCCTGACGTCTATTCTATTTTTTCTGCTGCGTCCTACCTTGCAGGTTCAGGAAAATCTCGCACAAAGCTTGCAGCACATGTCGGATTTACTGCTGAGTAAAGCCAAACTGTTTGATCCGGACCAGCATCCGAATGTTGAAAACCTGCTCTATGAGTTGTCCCTTAAAAATACTTTAGTCATTCAGAGTTTTAACCGCAGCAAAGATTCGCTATTGACCCGACTCAAAGCATCGCGTGCCAATCGCAATACCATTTACTGGCTGAATCTGTATTTTCTGATGCAGGATATTCATGAACAGGCCACAGCCAATTATCTGCATTATGAACAGATCGAACAGCATTTTAGCCGCACTGACCTGATTTTCCGGATTCAAAAAAATATCCGCTTGCAAGCCCTTGCCTGTCAGCATCTGGCAGGCTGTGTGCTGCGCAATGAAAAATTTTATCTGTCTGCAGATGATGAACTGGCATTAAAACATTTACAGGAATCGATGCAGGACTGGATTGCCCAACACCCACAGAATATTGAAGTTAAAAATTTACAGCTTATTCTGGCCAATCTGCTGAGTGTACATGAGCAGTTACAACACCTGCATGATCAACAGGCACTGTATAAGCCACGCTATCAGCAGCATTTTGATGACCTGAGCCTGTTTGATGATGATATTCGCGATAGCACAGATCTCTGGCTGAAACTCAAACCACACTTGAGTCCGCAATCGGCACTCTTTCGGCATGCGGTGCGGATTGCCATTGTGTTTCTAGTCGGCTATGCCATTTCATTATTGCCCTTTGCGAAAAATGGCTACTGGATTTTACTGACCAGCCTGTTTGTCTGTCAGATCAG
Organism: Acinetobacter sp. 226; assembly: GCF_048147925.1. Lineage (NCBI taxonomy): Bacteria > Pseudomonadati > Pseudomonadota > Gammaproteobacteria > Moraxellales > Moraxellaceae > Acinetobacter > Acinetobacter sp. 226. The sequence continues at coordinate 104,225 of NZ_JAYWYX010000005.1, forward strand.
TTATTTTGCCACCAAAAGCCGGCTCAAATTGCGGACCCTAGGAACATTATTGGGGGTCATGCTGGGCGTTCCCATTCTGTATTTTGTGCCAAGTGTCGAAGGTCAGTTACTCCTGACAGTAATTTTTGGTGTCGGTTTTTTCTATCTACGTTCCAAAAAATATGCCATGGCCACTCTCATGGCGACCCTGATGGTACTCCTGATTTTTAACCTGAAAGGTGCCGGTTATGCCATTATTTTACCGCGTATTATTGATACCCTCATAGGCTGTCTGATTGCATGGATGGCAGTAAGCTGGATCTGGCCTGACTGGAATTTTCGTAATATTTCTAGCAATATTAAAAAATCATCGCTTGCTACACTGGACTATTTTGCTGCAGTGGTCGAACAATATCAAAACGGTAAAGATAACAGTATTGCTTACCGGACTGCACGGCGTCTGGCCCACAATGCACAGATTGATTTATCCAGCATGATTTCAAGCCTGAGCACCGAACCGAATCCAGATCCGCAACTGGTTAAAAGTGCCTTTCGCTATCTGGTCTATAGCCATAGCCAGCTCAGTTATATTGCAGCATTGGGGAGTCACCGTGAGCAGGTTACTGATACACAAATTCTGGATTTAATGCGTTGGTGCAAGCAAACCTTAACTGGGGTATTGCTGCAACAACAGCCTTTAGATACCTATGACATTGATCATAAACTGGCAGAAATTCAACGCTTAAGTACACAGGAAAACCTCTCAGCACATCTGCTTTTGGTGCTGAAACAGATCAGTTTATTGCTGGAAACCTTACCGGAATTACTAAAATTACGTCATGAATTACTAGGTGCCGAGATTAAATAACCAACTGCTTTACTTGGTTATAACTTATTAAAAATATTGAATATATCTTTATTATTAAGATTCAATATTCAGGTGATATTCGGTACACTCAAAACTAATTTGGTTAAATCAATATGTATTATGAACATCAAAACTTTGCGTCTGGTCGGTTTGCTTGAAGGGATTTCATTCCTGCTGCTGTTATTTATCGCGATGCCAGTGAAATATATGATGGATAATCCGATTCTGGTCAAATATGTCGGTATGGGGCATGGGGTACTGTTTGTGCTATTTCTGGTGGTTTTATTCGCGGTATGTGAAAAACAGAAATGGTCTCTCAGCATGTTTGTGATGGGTTTAATCGCTTCGATTCTGCCTTTCGGTCCATTCCTATTTGATATGAAACTGAAGAAGCTAGAGCTACCGGTAGCGGAAGAAGCTTAATTGCTCCCTCTCTCTAACTCTCTCCCACAGGGAGAGAGGACCTTCAATATCTATCTATTCTTCATTATTAATTCTAAAAACCATTAAATTTAATGAAAATTCCCTCTCCTAAGCAAGTTTTAAAGTACCGCTTTTAAAACGAAGCGCAAGTGAGGGCTAGGGAGAGGTAAATTTCTTAGAAAATAATCTTTAAGCAAAAAATAAATTTTAAAAAATCAAAACTCTCCACGCTCCTGTCTTTCCAGCATTAACTGTTTGAGTTGCATGCGTGGCAAAGTAAACCAGAGTGCAATCAGAATCAAAGAGGCAGCACAGTAGGCCCAGATATCGTAGGTTTCATATGCCATTCTTACTGCTTCAATGACCACAAAAAAGCTGAGCATCAGGATAATAGAAACCGTCGCGGCCACCGTGCCTTTGGACACTTCTGAAGACATCAGTGCAAAACGGTAAAGTACCGAAAAACTTACCCCCTCACCTAGACTGATACAAGTGGTGCCGATAATCAGACAATGAACAAAATACTCTGGAATCAATAAACCCAGCATCAATAAACCGGCACCCAACAGCATCAGTGGCAGACCCAATAATACGGTTTTACCCAGCGGCATTTTATCGATAATTTTCAGCAGAATCAGATTACCTGCAATCAGGCCGCCCAAGACTGGAAACTGCGCCAGACCATATTGCACACTACTGAATCCAAATTGCTCGACCAGAATCACCGGTGACAAGGCAATCCATAACATCAAAGGCAAACTTACCAAAGGCAAGGCTACAGTCATGATCACAAAGCGTTTATTTTTTAGAACCTGTTTAAAGTCATCCAGAATATAGCTGACCGGCTGTCTGGGAATACTGACGTTCAGGTTTGGCATTTTAGCTTTCAGGCCGAACCAGCTCAGAAATGAAAGAAATGCGATCCCGATAAAACCCCAATGCCAGGAGATGTGATCAATCATAAAGGCACCCAGCACTGGTCCTAGCAAGGGTGCCAGCAAAGACACATTGGCCATCAGTGCCATGACTTTGATGGCATCACGTTCTTCAAAGCTTTCCTGAATGGCGGCATAACCTACAGCGGTAATAAAGGACAGGCCAAAGCCCTGTAAAAAGCGCAGAAATAAGAAACTTTCGATATTGGGTGTTAATAAAATAGCCAGACAGCTGATGGTAAAAAATGCCACACCACCAAGCAGTACCGTTTTACGTCCAAGACGATCGGACAAAGGTCCCAGAATCGCTGCGACAAATGCCCCACCCAACAGGAAAAAGGACATGGAGGATGGTGCCCATGAACTACTCACGCCAAAATCACGGGTAATCGCCAGCATGGCCGGCTGAATCAGGTCATTACAGATATAGACGGAGAATTCAAACAAGACCAGTGCCAGCGGGAACATGAGTGTGGCACGGGTCAGTTTTTGGATCTGGATATTTTGCATGGGAGTTTTTATTGTCAGTCTGCCGGATGAAGCAGAATGAGCTTTATCTAAAATAGAAAGCAGGAATTTTAGCAGATGAGATATTCAAACGCTCTGAATAAATATAATTGATCGTAGAGATAATCTTCCAAAACAAAAAAGCGCATCACTTAGATACGCTTTTAACCAAAATCTGTCTAAAGATCAAACACTATTATGGACAGACCGCTTTCTGGAAAGTTTTGGTATTTGCCCCACGCATGCAACGATAGGACCTGTCAGTATTATCCAGCTTCCAGCTCCCGTTTTTACGGCTAAAATAGTAAATGGTCTGGACTGAACGCACTGAATCGTCCTTTAAACGGGTTTCAGTTACTTTGACCTGCCCAATGGTAGGTGTCTCCGCCTTATTGAAGAACTGGCGCAATTCAACCGTCGCCAGTTCCTTACGCAAATCCGGTCTCATTTTCAAAACCTGTTCCAAGGGCGTATCTGAAGAAGACTGTACTTTTGCAATGACCTGTTGCGTGGTGGTACAACCCGACCCCATCACACCGAAAGCTAAAGTTATGACTGCCAATATTCGTAACATATTGTTTAACCCCAAATTGTCATTATTATTCCAACACATCATGCCGAGCTTTTGAATCGAAGACTATTTAGACTCTGTAACTGTATTTACACAGCAATAAAAAAGCGCACCTTTCGATGCGCTTTTTTTAATTTCGAACAATTAAAGATCGAAAAGTTTACCCGGGTTCATGATGCCCTTTGGATCAAAGACTTTTTTCAGGGCTTTCATATATTCAATCTCTTCCGCAGAACGCGAATATTCAAGATATGGCTTCTTGGTCATACCTACACCATGTTCCGCAGAAATTGAACCGTCATATTTTTTCACGGTATCAAAGACATACTTGTTCACGACCTGACATTTGGCAAAGAATTCATCTTTGCTTAAGTTTTCAGGTTTCAGGATATTCAAGTGCAGGTTACCGTCACCAATATGACCGAACCAGCAGATTTCAAAATCAGGATAGTTCTCGCTTACAATCGCATCGATTTCTTTAATGAATGCAGGAACGTGCGTGATCAGAACTGAAATGTCATTTTTATATGGAATAAATGGCGCAATAGATTCTGAAATGTCTTCGCGTAAACGCCATAAGCTTTCTACCTGATCAAGGCTTTGGCTCATCACGCCGTCCAATACCCAGCCCTGCTCCATACAATGCTCGAAGATTTCCATCGCCTTGTCCATAATCGGTTCAAACGGCGCTTCAAACTCAAGCAACACATAGAATGGACATTCAGTTTCAAATGGACGCTGTACATGACCATTGGCCAAGACTTTTTGCATCGCCAGTTCACCAAAGAACTCGAACGCGGTTAAATCAATTTTCGCCTGGAAGGCATGCAATAACGGCATGATCGCATCAAAGTCAGGTACACCCAGAACCATTACTTGCAGGTCTTGTGGTTGACGCTCAAGCTTGATTTCCGCTTCAGTCACGAGACCCAGCGTACCTTCACCACCGATGAATAGGTGTTGAAGTGCGTAACCGGTTGCATTCTTGATCATGCCCTTGTTCAAGCGAAGGATGTCACCTTTACCGGTTACCACAGTCAGGCCGAGTACCCAGTTACGGGTCATGCCGTATTTAATTACTTTAATGCCGCCAGCATTGGTCCCGATATTTCCGCCGATTTGTGATGAACCTGCTGAAGCAAAGTCAACAGGATAGTACATGCCCTGTTCTTCAGCATAGTTCTGCAACTGTTCAGTCACCACACCTGCCTGCACGCGTACCATACGGTCTGCCGGGAAGAATTCCAGAATCTGGTTCATCTTGTCCATGCTCACCACGATCTCGCCGTTGGCTGCAACTGCACCTGCGGAAAGACCGGTACGGCCACCCGATGGTGTCACTGCAACATTGAACTGGTTGGCCAGTTTTACGATGTCTTGGACCTGTTCCGTTGAGGATGGAAAAACAACGACTGACGGGTTTGGATCAAAGTGCTTGGTATGATCGCGACCCCAATTCTGGAGGCTATCCGTATCGGTTTTAATACGGTTTTCACCCACAATTGCAGTCAATTGGGTCAATAACTCAGGGGTTAAAGCGACTGGAGCATTCATCGTTTGCAGACCTAGCATGATTTAAACAAGAAAGACTTCGCTGGTTCATTTGCACATTTTTTATGCATAAAAACATGGATACAAATCAGGCGAAACATGCTGATTAAAGCACCAAAAATGGGAGCTTAAACAGCATGGCGCAATATTATAAGCTATTTTTTGGCGTTTCCCTGAAAAAATGACAATTTTGATAATATACCTTTGAAAATGATGGTTTAATTCAACCAGTTCTATCATTTTCACTACTATCACTTGCAAAAATAGCTGATATTGTAGCCATCAAGGAAATGTATAACCGCCCCATTCCTGTGCTATCATACCGCGACTAAATTTGGCCTTTGTAGCGGAGCCGTAATGAGCCAACATCTTTCTCTACCTAAAGATAAAATCCGTTTTCTATTGCTAGAAGGCGTTCACCAGAACGCAATCGATACATTGAATGCAGCTGGATATACCAACATCGACTATCGCAAAACAGCGCTCGAAGGCGAAGCACTGAAAGAAGCGATTAAAGATGCACACTTTGTCGGTATTCGTTCCCGTACTCAATTGACTGAAGAAGTATTTGAAGCCGCGAACAAACTGATTGCAGTAGGTTGTTTCTGTATCGGTACCAATCAGGTCAATCTTGATGCTGCAATGCGTCGCGGTATTCCGGTATTTAATGCACCATATTCAAATACACGTTCAGTTGCTGAACTGGTATTGGCAGAAACTATTCTTCTTCTGCGCCGTGTACCTGAAAAATCAACAGATACACATGCAGGTGGCTGGAACAAATCGGCTGTCGGTTCATTCGAAACACGTGGTAAAACTTTAGGTATCGTAGGTTACGGTTCAATCGGTTCACAACTTTCTGTACTGGCTGAAAGTCTGGGCATGAAAGTAATCTATTATGATGCGGTGACCAAATTACCTTTAGGTAATGCACGTCAAGTCGGTTCTATGGGCGAATTACTTGCCAATGCAGACGTGGTTACTCTACACGTTCCGGATCTGCCATCTACCCGTAATTTCTTTGGAAAAGAACAGTTTGCGCAAATGAAAGAAGGTTCAATCTTCCTGAATGCAGCACGTGGTACATGTGTCGTGATTGAAGATCTGGCAGATGCGATCAAGTCTGGACACATTGCGGGTGCGGCCGTAGATGTATTCCCGAAAGAGCCGAAAGCAAATGGTGAAGAATTCGTTTCTCCACTACGTAACCTGCCAAACGTGATTCTGACTCCACACGTGGGGGGGTCTACCATGGAAGCTCAGGCGAACATCGGTCTGGAAGTGGCTGAAAAATTCGTTGCTTACTCTGACAAAGGTATGACCCTTTCTGCGGTGAACTTCCCGGAAATCGCGCTTCCATTGACTGAGGGCAAACACCGTCTTCTTCACATCCACAAAAACATTCCAGGCGTATTGTCCAAGATCAACAACCTGTTTGCCGAACACGGCATCAACATCTCTGGTCAGTCTCTGATGACTAAAGGCGATGTAGGTTACCTGGTCATGGATGTCGATGCGACTGCATCTCAGGAAGCACTGGAAACACTTCACAACGTTGAAGGCACAATTCGCGTACGCGTATTGTTCTAATTCAGATTTAAAAAAAGCCACAGTCTTCGGGCTGTGGCTTTTTTTATTGCTTCAAGGTTTTTAGGTTTAAACCTGATCCAGCGTTTGCTGTGCTCCCGCTCTTCGAGTCATCGAAACAAATTTAGTCATGCCAAATTTTAAAATTGCACCAGTGGTGCAAGCGCCGCTGATCTTGCTAATCGCCATGATCAGTATGCAAAGCAGTGGTTCCTTTGCCAAATATCTGTTCGGTCAGTTTCCCATTCTGACCGTTTCAGCCATGCGCCTGCTCCTCGGCGCATTGATTTTGGCATTGATTTTTAAAATATGGCAAATTAACTTCAAACAGGTGAAATGGTCAGCGATTATCAGCTATGGGCTAGCTCTGGCTGGTATGAATATGCTGTTCTATCTGGCGATTGATCGCCTGCCTCTCGGAATTGCAGTTTCTTTTGAATTTATTGGCCCCTTAAGTGTTGCCCTGTTCCACGCCCGGAAAAAGTTTGACTTTGTCTGGGTTGGAATGGCAATTCTGGGACTGGTGCTGCTGTTTCCTTTTAATCAGGCTACGCAACAGCTTGATCCGATCGGAATTCTATTTGCTTTGGGTGCAGGAGCCTGCTGGGCACTGTATATCGTCGCTGGACAGAAGCCTTCTGGGGTTTCCGGCAATCATACAGTGTGTCTGGGCATGTTTGTCGGCATGCTGGTACTGATGCCAATTGCACTATTTACAGGAATGCCAGCTCATACTTTTGAACCGATGAGCTTGCTGTATTTTGTCGCTTTGGCTGTGCTGGCCAGTGCCCTGCCTTTTACGCTGGAAATGATTGCCCTGCGAAATTTAACTGCCTTGAGTTTTGGGACCTTGATGAGTCTGGAACCTGCAGTTGCAGCACTTTCCGGTTTCGTATTCCTGGGTGAAACTTTATTATGGACCCAATGGCTGGCACTGGCCACCATTATTAGCGCTTCAATTGGCTGCACGGTCACGACTCAAAGACAAAAAACTTGAAGACAAATAAAGGCGCTAGAGCGCCTTTATTTAAGATAGCTGTATTAAAATGATTTTAACGTGGTGTAGCGTCTTTAATTGCCGTATTCAGTGCATTGGCTGCTGCAACATTGTAGCCATCACAAGCAGAAGCAAGCTGATCATAACTGTATTCTGTCCATTTGATCATTAAAGAGCTTGCATCTTCTGCCTTTAATCTGTCCAAGGCAACCTGTCTTGATTGGGCAATATAATCGTCATGATCAATATGTTCCCCATGTTCCGAGAAGGCACTGTCATAAATTCCTCCCTGATATTCGATCGCACCGAAATATTTGTAATATTGCATGGCAGCATCTTTATATTCTGCTTTTTTATATTTCAAACCAGCCATGGTGCCATCTAGAATAGTTTTTGCCATTTCCTGGACAGAGGCTTGTGCCTGCCATTCAGCCAGAGTGGTATAGCGAGTTTTTTCTACCGGATTAAATTCAATATATTCTTCTTCAGGATGTTCCGCCAGAAGACGGAAACATTTAGATCCATTCGGGAACTTGCGGGCCTTCTGCAAATCAATAAAATTGGTCGCAAAGGCATTATAATACTTGCGGTCAGCTGTAGTGGCGCTATCACTGTTAAACAAGGTTCTGGTCTCAGTATCCTCATACATTTTCACCCCAGCAATATTGGTACGCTCAGTTAATGCTTTGCCTGACAGATCGTACCATGCTATGTGACGATGATTGCTGATGTTGTTCTCCGGTATCGTCACAGGACGGCTCTTGAATTGAGTCGTCGTATTTTCCAGTACTTTTTCCAGCTTGTAACCTAAGGCTGTACGGTTCTGATCTGCAGGGAATACACCTTTTTCTGTGACATAAGTCGGAAAGACCATGTCATCTTCAACATCATATTCAGTATCCACGGCGCTGTTATCATCTGCATATAATATGCCGTCAGTAATTTTATTTTTATGACTGGCCAATAGAAGTTTTTTCGACTCCATCTCTGGGGCTTCAGCATTCGGCAGGTTGAACTGGTAGTTATAGAATTCCGAAACCGTGTCTGATGCGCCATCACCCGGAGTTCCAGGATTATTCGGATTATTCGGATTACTAGGATTGGTCGGAGCCGGTGGGCTAGGAGCTGGTGTATTATTATCAGAATTATCAGAGCCTCCACATGCTGCAAGCATACAGCTTAAAATGGCGCAGGAAAGTATTCTTAATTTCATTATTATCTACCTTATTATTTTCATTGTTATTTTAATGCCACCCCGAATCAGGATCTAAGACATTTTAATAAATATAAAAATAAGATCAAATTAAAAATTGATTAATTTGTAATCACACATCAGCTCGCTTTAATTTTGAAAAGTCAATCCTCATGGATTTGATCAAGCCAAAAACCCGGATGGATTGAGTCCAGATATTACTAAACCCTGAGAAAATATTGCTCTGCCCTACTCATCAAAAATTAACCGTTTTGCTATAATCCCGCTTTCTTCCATGTCCTGATTACACCTTTCTGGTGTAAGTAACTCCCATGCCAAACGCTCAACTCCTTGCTGTGTTCTACATGGTTTTATCCATGACGTCGTACCAGATCAGTGCATCCTTCGCCAAGCAACTTTTTCTGGTCCTTGACCCTATCACAGTGACCATTTTAAGACTCTGTTTTGCAGCGATCATTGTCGGCATGATGTTTCGTTCCTGGAAAATCATTCAGCGTTTGCCTTTTTTGAAATGGCGGGATTTACTCTGCTATAGCGCCGCTTTAGGCGTAATGAATATCCTGTTCTACATGTCGCTGGGCAAACTCCCCCAAGGGATTGCGGTAGGGCTGGAATTTATTGGTCCGCTCGGCCTGGCCCTTATTTCGATTCAAAACCGCAAAGATTATGTCTGGGTAATGCTGGCAATTCTGGGTATTGTACTGATGGTGCCCTGGGGACAGGCCAATAGCAGTAATTTCGACCTGCTCGGCGCCGCCTGCGCTTTAGGTGCGGGTTTATGCTGGGCACTGTATATTTTCTTTGGCCAACGTGTGGTGCAGCAAAATATCGGTATGCATGCACTGACTATTGCGATCAGTATTTCAGCCTTATGCCTGTTACCGATCGGACTGTATAGCAATGCTCCTGCCTTGATAGACACCCAATACTGGGGCAAGGCAATTAGCATTGCTGTACTGGCAACAGCCATTCCTTATGCTCTGGATTTAAAGGCACTTCAGCACTTAAATAAAACCAGCTATGGTACCCTGTCCAGCCTGTCTCCGGCTTTGGCTGCACTGGCCGGTTTTGTACTATTAGGCGAAAAAATTACGCTTCTTCAGACCGTGGCACTGATCTGTATCATGCTGGCATCAGTCGGCGTGACGGTACGTGCCGCCCGTCAAGGATCGGCAGAGCGGAATGCCTAAAAGCCTTATTGAAATTTGAACAACTGATTAAATATTCTATCCATTCTGTGTTTTTACTTGCTTTGAAAGAAAAATATAGAAGACATAAAAAAGATGGCACTACTGCCATCTTTTTTATTTATTCGACTTGAATTTAAAGCTTAGCTTTGTACCAGCATATCTTTTTTCATGTCTTTATAACGCTGGTATTCATTCTGGTACTGCACTGCTAAAGCGGTCTTCTGCTTTTCATCCAGAATTTTACCGGCCTGCTGGAAGAAACCATGTTCCTCTTCTTTTAAGTGATGATGCACCTTTTCGGAAAGTTTTTTGGCCATGGCAATCCAGCCCGGATTACTCAATTCAATTGCAGTTAATTCCTCGATCATTTCGTCCATTTCATGATGTTCGGCTAAGGCATGGCGGGTAATATTCAGGCCCGAATCGGTCATCATCAAGGGAATATAAAAATAACGGTCTTCCGCAGCTTCATGGGCAAACAATTCATTTTTCAGTTGCTTGAACAGCTCGCGGCGTTCTGGTGTATCCCCGGAAGTCTGTAATAGTTTTTCTGCAAGATCACGCTGAATCTCATGACTCTCTCTTAATGCTTCAAAAATAGTCGTCATTCCGATATTTCTCCGATTTTTTTATTTTTCATATCATTGATTCTAGAAGATTTTCAGAACAGGTTCAGACGCAGTTTATACAGTGATTTGTTAAGAAATTTTAATATCGAGAATGATTTACATCGGGTTTATATCTAAAAAAACATCTGGTATGCCATCCGGCAAATCAGCAGACTGACCAGAATCAGGAATAAAATCCGGATAAAACCACTGCCATATTTAAATGCCAAACGCACCCCGACCAAGGAACCACAAATATTGGCTACCGCCATCATTGCCCCGACCATAAACAGCACATTGCCACTGGGAATAAAAAAGCTTAAGGCGGCCAGGTTGGTGGTGAAATTGGCAATTTTCGATAAGGCCGATGCATGCAGGAAGTCGACGCTTAAATAGCGAATAAAAAAGAAAATAAAGAAACTGCCGGTGCCCGGACCAAAGATACCATCATAAAAGCCTATCGCCAGACTACCCAAAGCGGCCAGTATCAGCATTTTCCGATTCAGTTTTTGTTCGGTATGCACCTGGCCAAACTGTTTTTTCATCAAGGTATAGATTGCGATCACGATCAACATGACCAGCACAAAAGGCTTAAGGATCTCGACTGGAATTAGCGTAACGCTGGCTGCACCAATAAAAGAACTGACAAAACTGCACAGTGCAATCACGCTCAAGAGCAACCAGGGCAGTTTTACCTGACGCAGGTAGGAAAATGCCGCAGAAGCGGTGCCACAAATGGACGCGAGTTTATTGGTGCCAAAGACCGTAGCAGGCTGTAAATGCGGTAAAGTCCCCATAATTGCCGGGATCTGGATCAGACCACCACCGCCCACGGCAGCATCAATCGCCCCTGCAAAAAATGCAAAGACAACCAGACTGATGATGATCTCAATTTCCATATATTGACTCGATTAGAGGTTCAGGACGCGTTTGGGTACCAGACGTTTTTTGTCGGTGATTTCTGCCAGACCCAGACATTTCTCGCCATCAAAAACCAGCACCTGTTCAGCTGCTTCATGTTCGATATTGCTTTCCATGCCGCGGCTAAAATATTCTGCACGACCTTCGGGTACCTGCACTTTTGGAAAATGATCAACCGGTGCATAGGCCGGCAATAACAGTGCATCACGCTCTGCTTCGCTCAGGCTTTCCAGATATTCAATGGTATAACTCGGAATCAAATCAAAATGGCCGGTTTTGATGCGATGCAGATAAGTCAGATGGCCATAAGTTCCTAGCGCTTTGGCAATATCTTCCCCCAAAACCCGGATATAAGTACCTTTAGAACAGGTAATATCCAGCGTAATACTGTTTTCCGTAAAGGATAAAATCTCAATCGCTAAAATCGTAATCGGACGTGCTTCACGTTCAATCTCGATACCTTTGCGCGCCAGTTCGTATAAAGGACGGCCTTCTTTTTTCAAGGCGGAATACATCGGTGGCACTTGTTGGATATTCCCGATAAACTGTGCCAATGTATCCTGAATCAAGGCTTCCGAGAGTTCAGGAACTGCTTTTTCCAGAAGCACCTCGCCTTCCACATCACCCGTGGTGGTGCTATGTCCCAAAAATACGGTCGTCTGATAACGCTTGACCGAATCTAATAAATAATGCGAAAACTTGGTCGCCTCCCCCAAACACACAGGCAATAAACCGGATGCCAACGGATCCAGCGCACCGGTATGGCCGGCTTTTTGTGCACGATACAACCAGCGGACTTTTTGCAATGCAGCATTGGAGCTGATGCCCAAAGGCTTATTAAGCAGGAAGACACCACTGAGATGACGGCGCTGAATTTTAGGAGATGATGCTTTCATGGCAAAAAATCAGACATTTTATAAATTGGCGCCATGGTAAAACCCTGCGAGAGGATTTACAACTTTTCTATAGTTTCTAATGATTTTTATGGCATATTGAGCCGGTTTGAACAACTCAACGCTTTTAAAAAGCTTAAACCTCTAAAAATAATGAAATAACGAGAAAATAGGTGCATAGGATATGCAGAAATATAAAATATGGATCATTCTGGCTTTGCTGGTGCTGTGCATACTCACACTGATCTTATGGCTGTCCCCAAAAGAAAATACCCAGGCGGATACCGGGACAAAAACGCCTGTAACTGAAACTCAGGCAGAGCAAACCGCACTCTTGGTCAATGGTCCTGCCAATGCAGCTTTCCCCAGTGCCAGCCAGCAAGATACCGAAATTAATTGTCAGATGCAGTTAGATGCCAGCAATCGTCTGATTGTGAATGAACAGACCCGCAACTGTTTTGAATATTTTATTACCCAGTTTGGTGAAAAAAATCTGCAGCAGATCCAGCAGGATTTTAAAGCCTATATTCGCCAGAATCATAAAGAACCGGCACTCTCGCAAATTCTGGATTTATGGGATCGTTATATCCAGTACCGTCAGAGTTTGGGCCAACTCACTGCACCGGCCGGGCTGAATCAGGAAGATCCTGCCTATTATCGTAGCATCTATAACAGTACCCAGAATTTGCGCCAGCAATACTTTTCCAAGTATGAAATTGAGGGCTTGTTCGGCACAGAAGATGCCTATCATGAATATACCCTGAACCGGATGAGCGTACTGGCGGACAAAAGCTTGACTGAGATTGAAAAAGCCCAAAAGCTCAAAGCACTGTTTCAGCAACTCCCGCAGGACTGGCAGGAAAATCTGGAACAACTAAATAAACTGGAAGACCTGCGCAAACTCACCGCTGATATTAAAGCCCGTGGCGGTTCCCGTGATGAAATCCGGCAGATGCGGATAAATCTGGTCGGTCCTGAAGCAACACAACGACTAGAGCAACTGGATGTACAACGCAGCGACTGGAAAAACCGGGTGACGGGCTATCTAGATGAACGCGATCAGATTACTCAGTCCAGCATGTCCGATACAGCAAAGCAGCAAGCCATTGCCCAGCTGCGTAGCAAGCATTTCAATACACCGCAAGAACAGCTACGGGCAGAAACCTTTGAACAGGTCCATGATCAGGGGGCCAAGTTACCCTTCGCGGATTAAATCCAAAAGCCATCACCTGTTGATGGCTTTTTTATGACCTCAATATTTAAGACTTAATTGTTGTGCTAAAAACAACTCCTAAGAGTTGTTTCTAAATATTTCTTATTTACACAAAATAACCCGCACGAGCTTTTTGTATTTCAGCCACTTGTAATTTAAATACATGTGTAAATAAAACATATGCTTACAATGTAAAAACCTCCTGTCCTGCATGTCCTGAAATGACATGGTTTAAACGCTTTGAAATGAAAAAATACCCCTTTTAAAAAAGAAAATTTGCTCAGCCACTGAAGGTCGGAACTGTATTTTCATCCTCTGATTTTGTGGCTTGCAGCACTTTATACAAAGCAATGATTGCTTGAATAACGATAAAATTAAAAAGGGACAGTTATGCGTACTTTTAGTAAGACAGCACAGTTTATGACTGTAGCTTTAATAACAACGCTGGGATTCAGCTTTTCTGCACAGACTCAGGCCGCAGTGAGTGCAACACAAGTCACCGAAAAGAGTAGATCCGACTATGCCAAGACCAAATATCCGATCCTGATGGTGCATGGCTGGTTAGGCTGGTCACGTATTGGCACCGATAGTATCGGGCTGGATTACTGGTATCAGATTCTGCCAGATATGGCACGTAATGGCTCAACCGTGTTTGCGGCACAATTATCGCCGGCAAATACTACGATGCATCGCGGGGAACAACTGATCCATCAGGTTGAAGAGGTTCTGGCAATTACCGGCAAGCAAAAACTGAACTTGATTGGCCATTCCCATGGCGGACCAACAGTGCTGTATGTTGCAGCGACCCAGCCGCAGTATATTGCGTCTATCACTGGCGTTGCAGGAACCTACCATGGCTCCAAAGTGGCAGATGATATTCAGAATAATCGCCTGACCCGTACCGCCTTTAACATTTTAGGTGATTATATTATTGGTCCATTGATTGCACTGGGCCAGTTTAAACCTGAACTGGAAATTGATTTTGATGCTTCCATGAAATCCCTGACCCAGACCGGCTCAAATACTTTTAATGCCACCGTGGCGCAGCAGGTGGTCAAAGATGGTGTATTGGCCTCCACAGAAAACTGCAATAAAAATTTAAAGCAGAAAGACAGTAAAGGAATCCATTATTATTCATGGACAGGTGTAGCCCAAGCCACCAATGCCCTGGATATTGATACGATTCTGATGCAGCTCGGCCCTTTATCTTATGGCAGTAAAGACAATGATGGCATGGTGTCACGCTGTAGTGCGTTCATGGGCAAGGTCATTCATGACCAGTACAAACTCAATCATACGGACCTGGCCAACATGATGTTTGGTCTGAAGGGTATGCTTGCACCCGATCCGGTCGCCCTCTATCGCCAGCATGCCAACCGGCTCAAATTAGAAGGTTTATAATCCCAGAGTGCCTATATTTCAGCTGAGATATAGGCTTTTTTCTGATTATTTTTTATTTGACCTATCCGTGATCGGGAAGCTGCAATGAAAAAAATAATATCGTACTTAAGCTTTTTGCTATTGGTTTCCCTATTAACTGGCCCTGTGCAAGCCTCGGCATTACAACAATATAAAAGCAATTTTATTCTCTCAAGTTATGCCAGGACAAAATACCCGATGGTCTTTGTGCATGGTTTTGGTCTGGGTTTTAACCGGATTGGAACGGAGAGCATCGGTCTGGATTATTGGTATCAGATTCCCCAAGATCTGAGCCGGCATGGTGCACGGGTGTTTTCTGCCGAATTGTCTGCTGTTGCGTCCAATGAACTGCGCGGCGAACAGCTCTTGATGCAAATTGATGAAGTACTGGCACTGACAGGCCATAAGAAAGTCAATCTGATTGGGCATAGCCAAGGTGGCCCAACGATTCAATATATCGAGGGCGTTGCACCGCATAAAGCCGCCTCTTTAACCGCCATTGCAGGCGCCATGCAAGGCACACCGGTTTTTGTCAATGCCAGCCAGACACCCCTCCTTGAACCCTTTATTCATGCCATCGGGACAATTCTGGGCCACAGCATGAATCTAGTTACAGGCAACCAGTATCCGGTCAGTATGATCGAAGCACTGCAAGCCATGAACCCAGAGGCGATTCAGGCTTTCAATAGAAAATATGGTTCCGTTGCTATTCCCCAAAACTGTCAGTCTCAAGGCAGCAAACTTACACCCAATGGAATTTACCACTATTCCTGGATGGGCAACCGGCAGGCAACCAATTCCTTGGATGCGATTGAATCTACAGTCGTGACGTTAGGTAGCAGTTTTCTGAAAGGAGAAGCCAATGATGGTGCTCTGCCGCTGTGTAGCGGACGCTATGGCCAGAGCATCCGTCAGGACTATGCCCATAACCATTTTGATGAAGTAAACCAGTTTTTTGGCATTTTGGGTCCTTTCGCGCAGGATCCGGTCGCACTGTATCGCCAACATGCCAACCGGCTCAAACTGCAAGGCTTATAAATCACTCATCTTTATGAATAGATCATCTCTATTAATTAAAAAAACTTAGGAAACTAAGTCCCTGCTACAGAGGGAAACTTTAGGCAACCGGATGAGGATCATCCCGTTAAAACAACAAAAGTGAGGAAAATATAATGAAATTCGGAATATTAATCACCGGCCTGCTACTGGCGGGTACATGTCTCAGCACCCAGGCATCCACCCAGGCCAGTCAGGTTACAGCAAAAGCCAGTTCACAATATGCCAAGACCCAATATCCGATTGTCTTTGCACATGGTATGGCGGGTTTCATCCGGATCGGTACTGACCAGTTTGGACTGGATTACTGGTATCAGATTTTACCGGATCTGGCGCGTAATGGCGGCAATGTCTGGGCAACCCGTGTCTCGCCTTTTAACTCATCGGAAATTCGTGGTGAGCAACTTTTAGAGCAAGTAAATGAAATTCTGGCCATTACCGGTGCAAAGAAAGTCAATCTGATCGGTCATTCGCATGGTGGCCCGACCATTCGTTATGTCGCAGGTGCGGGGAATGGAATAGTTGCTTCCCTGACTTCCGTCGGTGCTCCACATAAGGGCTCCCCGGTTGCAGACCTGATCCTGCAAGCAGAAGGCACACCGATACAAGGGCCTTTAGTCAGTGGCATTAACCTGGTGTCTAAAGCCATCACCTGGGCACAAGGGTTAGACCCGAACAGTTTCCCGCATGATTCTCTGGCTGGTGGTCGCAGCCTGACCCTGGCAGGATCTGCGCAATTCAATCAGAAATATCCACTGGGTATGCCGACTACCACCTGTGGTGAAGGTGCATATCAACAAAAAGGTATCTACAACTATTCATTCACAGGTGTAGGCCAAGTTACCAACCCGCTCGATCCTGATTCAGCACTCAAAGTTACAGCCCTGCTCATTGATGGCGGCAAGGAAAATGATGGTCTGGTCTCCCGCTGTAGTGCCAAATTCGGTAAAACCATTCGGGATAACTACAACTGGAACCACCTGGACGAAGTGAACCAGTTACTCGGGTTAAAAAATGTCTTTGCTCCAGACCCAGTCGATGTTTATCGCCAGCATGCCAACCGCTTAAAACTGCAAGGTTTATAGAGCTACACAAGCCTCTATTCATCCAGAGGCTTTTTCCATCTTATTTTTCGCTAAATTTTTTCTTAAAATTTACTTGTTAATCATGATTAAACTGCATATAAAATATTCATCAAATATAAAAAGAACTGTGAAATAAAATAAATGCAGATACGTTCTATAGAAATCAAAAACAAATTTAAAAGAATCTGCCCCTGTTGCAAACGAAAAGTGATTAATCCTTTTCAATTTAAAAAATATGAGCCTTATTATTGCCCCTCTTGTCATCGACATATTATCGCAAATGTATGGATCAGTATTTTACTGGCTATCACACAATGTTTTATTTGCATTCAACTTTTTAATGCAGGATTCCAGTCTTGGGGATATTTTGTATTATTCCTGATGTTTATTCATAAAATTTTCTTGGATATTTTGGATGCCATGATCTTGCCTTTGCAGGAATATTTCGAATAAATCTAAATAAAAATCAGGCATAAAAAAATGCGCCCAAAGGCGCATTTTTTTCACTCGTATAAAGCTTAAAATTAAGCTTTAGTTTTACGAGCTGGTAATTTTTCACGAATACGTGCAGCTTTACCAGACAATTCACGTAGGTAGTAAAGTTTAGCACGACGAACGTCACCACGACGTTTCACTTCGATACCAGCAACGATTGGAGAGTGAGTTTGGAATACACGCTCAACGCCAACACCGCTAGAAATTTTACGTACTGTGAACGCAGAGTTCAAACCACGGTTTTTCTTAGCAATTACAACGCCTTCGAACGCCTGTAAACGCTCACGCTCGCCTTCTTTTACTTTAACTTGAACAATAACTGTATCACCTGGTGCAAAAGCAGGGATGTCTTGTTTCAATTGTGCGTTTTCAATTACTTGAACTAAAGGATGCTTACCGCTCATGGGGTATCTCCAATATGTGCGAGTCAGAAGAGGTCTGATCATCGCTGGGTATAGAGGCTAAAGCGCATACACCCGATTATCTTTCCCTTTATGGTTGACCATCTCAACCATAAAGAGCCTATTAAAGAATACTTAAATCATTTTAAGTACTTGCTTGAAGACAGAAATGATCACTCATCAATATCTTACAAATCTTTTAGCCATTTTTTCTGCTGCTTGCTCAGTTCGACTTTTTCCACCAACTCTGGGCGGCGTTCAAGTGTACGCTGATATCGCTGCAAAAACCGCCATTTTTCAATATTGGCATGATGCCCGGACTTTAACACCTCAGGCACATCCAAACCTTCAAAATGATCTGGCTTGGTATATTGTGGGCAATCTAGCAGACCATCCACAAATGAGTCTTGCACGTGTGATTGTTCATCAGACATGGCACCCGGAAGTCTCCGGATAATACTGTCCAATAAAACCATCGCAGGAAGTTCACCACCTGACAAGACATAATCTCCAATTGACCATTCCTGATCAACATATTGCTGGATCAAACGCTCATCGACACCTTCATAACGTCCGCACAGTACGATAATTCCGTCATATTTGACAAAATCCTGTACCGCAGTTTCGTTTAAGGTTTTTCCTTGCGGTGACATATACACCACAGGAACCTGAACTGCACCCGCTTGCGTTGCAAGCTCTTTGGCATGCTGGATTGCTTTTGCCAGAGGCTCAGCCATCATCACCATACCCGGACCACCACCGAATGGACGTTCATCCACCCGTTTATAGTTGCCCGTCGCATAATCGCGAGGATTGATACAATGAACTTGCATCAATTCACGTTTTGCTGCGCGCCCGCTAATACCATAGGCTGTAATCGCTTCAAACATTTCAGGAAAAAGCGTAATGACTGCAAAGAACATCGCAGACTCCCGTATTTCCGAAAAATTCTTAGTAATCTACGCCCCAATTGACGTAGATACGACCAGCTTCAAGATCAACGCGTTGCACCACATCTTTATGCCATGGAATCATTCGCTCTTCGCCATCGATGCTGTCGGCAGTTGCGCGAACTACCATCACATCGTTAGCACCTGTTTCAAACAGCTCAAAAATTTGACCAAGATTGATTTCTTGTTCCTGCTCATCCAGACCTAACACCGTTAGACCTTTCAAATCAGACCAGTAATACTCATCTACACCAGCTTGAGGCAGTTGCGATTTAGAGATCCAGACATTGGAGCCAACCAGTTCGTCTGCAGCAGTGCGATCACTCACACCTTTCAGCGAAACAACCAGGCCTTTACCATGTGGTTTCCAACGTTTTACATCGACAATTTGCCAACCTGCTTTGGTCTCAATGTACCAAGGCAGATAGTCAAATATGTTGCTCATGGGTTCTGTATTGGAATAGACCCAGAGCCACCCATTTAATCCATATGCTGAACGCAACTGTCCAATCTGAATACGATCTTCGGGAACATTCTGTGTTGGTGTCATGGGCAAGCTACTACCTAATTTATATAAAAATTATGCAGCAACTGCAGCTTTCTTAGCTTGAGCAGCTAAAGAAGCAACACGATCAGAAGGTTGAGCACCTTGAGAAACCCAGTGAGCAAAACGGTCAGCATCTAAACGAAGTTTTTCTGCTTTACCTTGAGCTGTAGGGTTGAAGAAACCGATACGTTCGATGAAACGACCGTCACGTGCATTACGGCTATCAGTCACAATGATTTGATAGAACGGACGTTTTTTAGCACCACCGCGTGCAAGACGAATAACAACCATGATAGAACCTTATAGTTTTTACGGATTATCCCTGTATCGACCATCGATACGCTTCAAACCCCTTTCATAGAGGGCAGTATTTTACTTGAACTTTGCCCTGAATGAAAGATTAAAAAGTGTTTAGGTGGAATTTTGGATTTACTGGTCTGTCCAACTATAACAAGGCCCGGTATAATAGCTAGCATTTTTATACCAACATTTTTCTTCGGTATTACTTAAGGTCAAATCTCCATCATCCGCTTGACTCCCTGTAGGAACTGCTTTCAACAGCCAAGTTTGCTCATTGGGACTAGCACCGGTTATAAAAGAAACATCATTTCGATCTGTTAATTCTATTGTATAGGTAGGCGATCCATTTAAAGGAAAAGATGCGCTACCAATATCAGCGATACCCATTCCAGCAAATGATTTATTTACCAATTTATAACTCTCGAGCTTATGTCCAAGTTCAACTAAATAGGCTTGTGCTTCTAATCTCTTTGTTCGTTTTACATAATTTTGGTAACTTGGATATGCAATTGCTGCCAATATAGCGATAACGGCAACTACGATCATTAATTCAATCAAAGTAAAACCTTTCACTCTTCTTAAATCTTCTTTGAATTTTTTCATTTTTACATCCTTTTAACAACTTGTGCTTGAAACTGTTAAAAGCGTAGTTGTACTGCAATTTACCCCTCTGGATGTCATCAAAAAGGATTTTGAAACTCTTAATGCGCTACTCTTTGTTTGGCTTGGGATGCCTATCATTTTCCAGCCTTGTCCTGCCGTAGAATCCTGTAAACTTTTACTAGTATCATTAATATCTACAATAATGATTTGATAGTTGTAATCTGTAGAACTACTATCATAAGGCAAATTAATAACGCCTTCTTGCCCTGTAACTTGGTTCTCTGGGATATATCCTGCAAAACTTAGCTGTTTTCCTTTATAGCTTTCTAAACGCTGACTAATTTTCAACATTTCAGACTCTGCCTGAGATTGGTAAGAGCGTGCAATATATTGCTGATAGCTAGGCATCGCAATCATTGCAAAGATTGCAACAATTACGACGACAACCATTAGCTCTATCAAAGTAAATCCCTTATAGAAACCTTGATTCATCTATTCTCTCCTTACCACTCAAACCAGCGTGTTGGCTTAATAGTTCGTTTTTGAGAATATTCTGGTAACTCTGAAGTACCTTCAGGCGTACAATTCCCTACACATGTTTCACTGGTAGGTTTAATAGGCCCAATCAGACGAGAGGCACGATCTTTACCTGTGACCTTACCTAAGGTAGGACCTACAATACCTTGGTAGGATTTATTTACATATGCTGCACAATCTGCATAAGGTGTACAAATACGATGAATGGTAGAAAGTCCTTTTACACCACCACCACACTGATTTGAGCCTGTAGCAGATAAACTAGCATTAGGGTCATAGACATTGACATAAAGATCACCCGCAATTAACTGGGATTCCTCCATCGATTTAGCAACATTACCGGTACCTGTATTAGCGAGTTGCAGCATCCAACCACGTAATGTTCCATTTGGCGTCATTGCTTTTCGGAATTTATCATCCTCGCCCGTGCCACCTTCACCCCATTTAATACTGGTGTGTGTGACACCTAATTTACCGCGCTCAGCCAAATTCTCGGCTGTCGCTTCTGCCTGAAAACCGCTATAAGTTGATTTTTCCAAACCTGTCATGGCTGCGTCATAATCCAAGATGCCGTACACACTATTTGGTGCATTTTCAGCTTCTAATGGGTAACTACGATTCCCTGATCCCGCTGTTACCAGAACCGCAAGTTTGCCACTGTCGGTATTAAATACAGCCGTTGTCAAACGTTCATAGAACCGTGGTGTAAAAGTATTCGTTGCCAGATGTGCAATTCGTTTGGTTCGCACAATAACATCAGCACTTGCACTTGATAAGAACTGAGCATTGTTATTTAAATCGATACGGAAGATCTGACCACCCAAGTCTGCGAAATAGATCATATCTGCCAGACCATCTGCATTATAATCCCGTACTACTGGCTGCCCTACGACGCTGTATTTAACTTCATCACTTTGGTCATTTGCACTATCAACAACTGTTGAAGAATTATTAGAATTAGAGCTAACACTTGCTATGAAATTACCGGTGTCCGCTTCCAAAATATAAAGTGCATTTCCTTTTGTTGCGGCAGTTGGTTTTACAAATACATCAGCTGGCTTTTCATAGATATCTGCATCGTAGCCGCCGCCGAATATAAGCACTCGTTTCCGTTTACCTTTAACCAAAATTTCCGTAACTGTAGGTTTAGCCCAAATTTGTCCCATTCTTTCGAAGCCAGAGGTACTTGGTGTAATATGGAACAATAATTTAGGTGAACTTGGGTTTTCAATATTTAAGCCATACAGGGCTTCCCCCCCCATACGCAAGCCACCATAAATATTTAGTCGTGTTGCCTTATAGGAAGTCGTGGTTGTATCGTCTATCGTTTCAGTCGTAACTTTATAAGCACTATCAAGTGCCCAGGGTGCATCAACACCATAAGCTAAACCATTTTCACTTTCAGCATCTGGATTAGCCAATGTTTCAGTCTGATTGCGTAAAATTTCCTCCGGTACAAATACTGATTTTTCCTCACCAGTTCTTGCATCTACAATATGTAATCCGCCTTCAAAAGAACCATAAACAACATATTCATCACGCTTATCTGTCCCAGTTCCATCTGCTTTAAGCGTTGCCGACTTCGTTACCATGAGTGGCGTAGAGTGCACAACTCCGCCTAGGAAGCGGTAAGGTACATTAGGTTTATTGTATTCGCGCAGGATAGCTGAAGTAATCGCCAAGTTAGCTGGCGGATATGCTGTTTTATATCCAAGGTAATTTAATAAAGCATAACGCTGTTCAGCTGTTATATTTTCTGACAAAGCCTCAGGTTCACCATCATCTGGAGAATAATCTGTTGCCAGACTTTCTTTAGTAACAGCTTTAGCTATTTGTTTAATATCAGTTGCACTTCCAGAAAAATCAACAATAAATAAATTACGTTGGCTTGAATCCTTACTAAATTCGCCATCACTATCCATCAAAGAGGTTACTGGAATATTATTTAAAGCCCCCCCACTGAGTGCTGATGAATGGTCATCTGAAGTAGGCGCATTTGACCATAAGTCTTTTGCACTCTTATTAATCGACTGTGAAGTAGCTGATTCTGTATATATCGCATTACCTGATGCATCTTTCAAAGTACCATCTTCAATTTTGTATTTCTTTAAATTTCCAATCCAGGTACGCACTGTAGCAGCCTCCAATGGTACAATCATAGGGAAGAAACCCTCACCCAACATTTGAGTCTGATCCAAAGGATCACGTGGCACAGAAATTGTTCCCATACTGGTTGGCTCAAAAGAAGCACCAACTTTCCCTACAAAGTCAACAATACTGTTGGCAATATCTACGGCATCTTCAGCATAATAAAATCCCCCATCACCATAATTTGCACCTCCCCATAAACATGCATTTTTAGCATCCTCATTAGGAGCAGAACTACAATCATAAGTACCATCTGGATTTTTAGTTAGGCCTGCAAATGAAGCACCAAAACCAACAACAGCTGTTTTAATTGCCATATCTTTTTGGTTCTTTTGCAATGGTGATGTTGTTGTTTTTAAGTTCCTTAGTTTTTTAGCATACTCACCAATATACTCCCAAGCCCCTGTTTCACCTGTAAATAAGTTAGATTGTAATGCGGGAGATCTAAGCCCTGCATTCGGTTTTTCGCTGAATTTATACCCTGAACCTAATGTATGATTGAGAATAGTCTGGGCCATAGTATCTTTAGTTGAATTTGGTGCACCATCCGTCAAAAAGTAAATTCCATTACCATCACAAGTATCTGTTGAACCTGCTTGTGAATATGCTGTTTTGTCAACATTCTTTGCTGTGTCTACAGAATAAGCTAAGCCGCCTAGGTTATTTTCAGCTCCAGCCGTTAACTCAAATGGACTTGTACGATAAGAAACTAGACCATAGATACTATCTGGATACCCCCATACAGTACCCACAATAGGTTCAATATCCATAGGTTCATGTTCAACACGCATCCATCCATCGAAGCGCCAGCCAATTGGTAAGTTTTTATAAACATCCCATAAGCTATTCATCACCCCATTAGTTCCACCCAGTTGCGGGTTTTCACTAACATATTTTTTGTAATCATTAAAAGTAACTGTATCCCATAATAACTTACCTGAATTATCTCTTAACTGCCCCCCTTCTGCATTTAATCTTGGTTTTCGAATAGTCGTTCCCTGTGCTGTTTTAGCAGACGTATTATATTCAGGCCAATCACTCGGGCACTGTTTCACAGTTGCACCTAATGCAGTGGTTGTACTGGTCCCCAACTCGGTACAGATAAGATACACTTGTCCATCCTGTCCAGTCTTTTGCTTCACCATATACCCATCATATATCACCTTAACAGAACCTGAATTTGTCCCACCTGCACCCGTACTTGCGCCCAGCATATAAGCACCAGCTTCAGCATAAGCATGAGCCGTTGGTGTACCACCTGCAGATTTGGTGATGTTAGGATATGAATTACTAGATAATTTTAAACTTGTATTTAGCGTTCCATCTTCATTAGTGGTCGTATCAAGTGACTTAATTGAAGCAATTTGCTGAGCCAATAAAATCCTGTGTGCCTGAGTCAACTTGGCAACTGGTGCCATAATTCGACCAGAATGACTATCTGTTAATTTGTTGGTTGCCGTACCAATACTTAACTCTGTTTTTGAGGAAAACTGCCCTAAACCAATTAAAATTTCATCACTTAATTTATTGCTTGCAAGCAATGGTATAATTGCTTCTTTCAATCTTGATAAACGATCATATTGAGTTACTTTTTGCCCATTTATCTGCGCTGTACAGCCACGCACATAATAAGAAATTGTGGTATTTCCAATTGTTACTTGTTTTTTGATAGCAGTTCTAAATTCTGTTCCTAGCCTTTCAGGCTTAGCTGCTTGGATCTCAAACACATAACGCTCATAACTTCCGTTTGTATTTTGTTCATAATACTTTCCATCATAATAGATTCTAGTTTTTTGATTATTATTGCTATTATGTTGTGACCACCCACCTTTTGTTTTAGATCTGAAACGAAATTCGGTGACCGCTGGCTCGGGTGGCAATCTTATCTCCACATTTTCGCCCAGGTTATATTTCCACTCATACATATTCTGTGTAACGCTACGATCATTATGATGTTCAGGCACAGCAACACGTTCACAGAGCACAATACCCGGCGCAATATCTCCTGGACTTCCATGTTTATTATTGTTCGGCAATACAAGTGAGCTAATTCCCATACTTCCTGAAGTATCTAGCATTAATAAAATATTTGTTTTACCAGGTGTATTCCCTCTATAGATACTTAAATCACTTGCATGTAAAGTTGTAGTTGCTGGCAGGAATATTGCTGGAAGCATTGCCATCATACAAACTAAAGGTTTTAGTTTCATCATATTTCCCCTTATTCCGCCACCGGACTTCTTGTTTCTGCCAAATTCACGATATATTCTGAAACTTGGGTATTTACCGGCACGCCTAAATTATTTAAACACTCATGCACCGTTTGTACTTTGACTTGACCTTCCGTAGTTATTTCCATATTTTTTAATGTTTTTTCATCCATCATGCGTTGTTGTAAGCAATCTTGCATATCATCAATATCTACAGAGGGTGCAAGTGCAGGTGCCAATGAGGTCACAGTGACACGTACGCGTTTTGTTTCAATATTGACATCTTTTAAATCAGTTTTTTTTGTCGTCAAAGCAAACCGTCCTAACTCAACTGTCGGGTCATCTGGATTTACTACAGTAACTTGTGTAACCAGAGCTTTTCGGCTAATTGAGAACATTGTTGTGGGATCACATGTCGCATCATAACTACCAGATTCAACACTTGTAGCTGCCTCAATATCATCTTTCGCTTTGCGTGTAATAATTCGGAAATCTCGCAGGCTAAAAAACACACTGTCTGTAAGTTCATCATCACTATCTATTTCTGTAGGCTTAAAACAAAACTGGAGTTCTTTACCTTGATTGCCATCCAGTAAAACTTGACCTATTGGTGTAGCTGAGAAACCTGCCTGTTCATTGTCATTAAAGTGTTTTTCAAGATGATCAAGTGCCACATCCGTTGTCTGCATAAGCATCGTTTGCACTTGAGCATTAGTTGCTAATTTCAAATTTAGAATACTATGACGCATTGCATACAAACCAATCACACTAATCAACACCAAGAGAATTAAAACCACAATCAGGGTCGAACCACGCTCATAAAGATATTTTTTCATTCAATAATATCCCCCAAACCACCATTGCGTAGTGCTACAGTAGTGCTATATACATGACGCATATATTTGTCTTGTGGTGCTTCCAAATCTTTATCAAGCACCTGAAAATTATAAATTTTATTATTCTGAACAATTTCATTTGATTTTGCCAACCATGCTAAATCAATCCCTATGATGGCAGGCTTTGTTTCTACTATATCCTTATAAGCATCTAAACTCATTGTTGCAGTAGACTGATCCGAGTTACGCACTTTAAGCATGACCCGCATAAAATCCACATTCGGAGCAATCATCTGTTCATTATTTACCGTGACAGAAATAAGATCAGGTGTTCCTCCTTCTGGAGTTGAGACTAGTTCTCTGTGAAAAAATGTAACACTTTTACAATATAAATCAGCCCCGCTTTTTCCAGCACCACGCCCTTTCAGATAGTATTTCTCAATGACATACTCTCCACGTTCAGAGTTAAAGCCCTCTTCATCAATTGAAGTCACAGGACCATCAATATTTTCGCCTGTGCATGTCACCATATCGACTGGAGCTTGATACATGATGACTAATTGATCACTTCCAAAACCAGCATTAAAACCAGCATCTTGACTGTTTTCTTCTGAAACATAATCAGCTGCAGTAATGTTTAAGCCCTGTAAATTGTTTTCATCCAGAACAATCCCCCCATACAAAGTTTCATCATTCATTGCCCCGGCATTACCATGGTTAGCTAGACGGATATTTTTAGTGACAGCGTTTAAACTAAATACACCTGTATCCTGAACTGAAGATGCAGCCTGTTGAATTTTATAATTAATCTGACCACTAATTACCAATTGCACCGCTACTGCGACTAAGATTAAGCCTAAGGTAGTTGCAATGAGCAACTCAATTAAAGTAAAGCCTTTTTCATTAATTTGCATTAATAGGCCTCCAAAACTAAACAATCAGAGTTACTTACATATTTACCATTTGAATTCAAACATTCATTAGTTTCATTTGCACCCGCAACTTCCGCTTCAGTTTCATTCCAAGCAGCAATTAAACAGATACGATTTTGATTTGCTGATGTGTTTGGGCAACTCACTACACCCAACGTAATATTTTTATTTTTTGCAAATTGCTGTTGTTCATATAAGTCTGCTAAGGCCTGATCATCGCTGATACAAGATGAATCTAAAGTACATTCTATTTTTGTTGTCGGAATAGCTTGACTATAATCCCCTGCACTATTTAAACGAATTTTCTCAGCCAAGCCATGCAAAATAACTAAAGCATCAGATCGTTTAATTGCCTCTTCTGTAGCGACCGTTGCTCGAACCTGTAACGCAACAAACCCCAATATAGCGATAGAAAGAATGACTATTGCAACTAAAACTTCCATCATTCCAACACCATGCTGTGTCTTCATAGGTTTGCTTAGCATGAAGTCACCCCCTCTACAGTTACAGTGCCTGGTATAGAAACACTCAACTTAATAGCTTGTTTACTATTACAGAGCGTTATGCTTTGTGCTGTTGTCAATTTTCCTTGTCTATTAAATACAAAATTGTCTGTACTGGTGGATGCAAACTCAAGTGTGTCTGCAATTGGGAGCAAAATAACACTTTCATTTTTTTTCTCAGATACAAGACTTGAATAACCTGAAATATTTCCCCCACAATCATCAGCAGTGATTGCAGTCCCACTAGCATCTATATCAGGACAAATAACAACTTCTGTTTGTAGTAATTGCGCACGACTTCGTGCTTCCATGATTCCTACCTTCATGTCAGTAACTGCTTTTTTTAGTCTATGGTTATCTATCAAATTTCCAAAAGAAGGAGCAGCCATTGTCGAGATAATTGCTAAAACAGCAAGTGTGATCATCAGCTCAATTAAAGTGAATCCTTTATTTTTCTGCATACTCTCCCCCAGGCAAAACTTTGACCCAGTTAAAATAATACGCATTAAAGTTACAAAACCTACACAGAGCAGATAAAAGGCATAAAAAAACAGATAACTGTCATTTCCCAGTTATCTGCTTATTTTTAAATAAGAAACAGAATGTTAAGTAGTTAACACTCTAAGCCTGTGTTACAGGAATACGTAACTCTTTGGGTAGGCTAAAGGTAATATTCTCTTCTCGGCCATCCAACTCTTTGGGCGCTTGTGCACCCCAATCCTGTAAACGCTGAATGACCTGCTTAATTAAAATTTCCGGTGCAGATGCGCCTGCTGTTACCCCAATCTGGGCATTTTCTGCAAACCATTCCTGTTTGAGTTCATCGGCATTATCGACCAGGTAAGCCGCTTTACCCATACGCTCAGCCAGCTCACGTAGGCGGTTTGAATTTGAAGAGTTTGGAGAACCTACCACAAGTACGACATCACAACGTTCAGCCAGATCACGCACTGCATCCTGACGGTTTTGCGTAGCGTAGCAAATATCATCTTTACGTGGACCTTGAATCAGTGGAAATTTTTGGCGAAGGGCATCAATCACTTTCGCTGTATCGTCAATTGATAAAGTCGTTTGCGTGACAAAAGCGACTTTTTCAGGATTGCGCACCGTTAAAGCGGCAACATCTTCTTCATCCTCAACTAGATAAATCTCACCACCGTTTTTTTTGTCATATTGCCCCATGGTACCTTCGACTTCAGGGTGACCTTCATGACCAATCAGGATAGCTTCTACACCTTCACGGGCATATTTGGTCACCTCAATATGTACCTTAGTCACCAATGGACAAGTCGCATCAAAGACCTTCAAACTACGACGTTCAGCTTCTTGTTGTACCGCTTTAGAAACACCATGTGCGCTAAAAATCACGATATTCTCGTCAGGAACTTCGTCGAGTTCATCGACAAAAATTGCACCACGCTGACGCAAGTCATCGACCACAAATTTGTTATGCACCACTTCATGCCGCACATAAATCGGTGGGTTAAAGCATTCTAGGGCACGGTTCACGATCGCAATGGCACGATCTACACCAGCACAAAAACCACGCGGATTGGCTAAAACAATTTCCATAGAATCCTCAATACTCACACCATTTTTAGCGGTTCAATTGAAATAAATGTAAACAATCGACTGACAACTATTTAGTTTAAAGCCGCTCTACTCTAAAATAGAGAAGATATTTTATCATATCAGGAAAAATATCATGTCGGGTCTCTTGTTTGTCGTTTCTGCAGCGTCTGGAACAGGCAAAACATCCCTTGTTAAAGCCCTACTTGAGCGTGTCAACAATCTTCACGTTTCTGTTTCACATACTACACGTGGTCAACGACCTGGCGAACTCGATGGCGTGCATTATCACTTCTCCACCAAAGAAGATTTTTTAAATCTGGTCAATGAAGGTGGTTTTATCGAATACGCTGAAGTATTTGGTAAT
The DNA here is from genome assembly GCF_048147925.1 of Acinetobacter sp. 226. Taxonomy (NCBI): domain Bacteria; kingdom Pseudomonadati; phylum Pseudomonadota; class Gammaproteobacteria; order Moraxellales; family Moraxellaceae; genus Acinetobacter; species Acinetobacter sp. 226. The sequence goes on from NZ_JAYWYX010000005.1 coordinate 133,639, forward strand.
TACTATGGTACCGCGCAGGCCACGGTGAAAGAACAGTTGGCTAAAGGCCATGATGTACTGCTGGAAATTGACTGGCAGGGCGCACAGCAGGTTCGTCGACTTTTTCCTGAATCAAAACAAATTTTTATCTTGCCGCCAAGCCAGTTTGATTTGCGGGAACGCTTGTCTAACCGGGGCACTGATACCGTTGATGTCATTGAACATCGCCTGAGCTGCGCAGTAGAAGATATGCAGCAATATAGCAACTTTGACTATATCATTATCAATGATGACTTCAATAAGGCGCTGCATGACCTGGAAGCAGTGATTATTGCCAATCGTCTGGTGCTTAGCCAGCAAGCCAACCGTCATGAAAAGCTAATTCAGAAACTGATCACGCCGACTGAGCAGTGATTAAAACTTGAGTCTATAGACAAAGCCTTTTATACTGTGCAGTCTGTTAAAATTTATTATTCAAACGAGAATTCTTATGGCACGCGTCACCGTTGAAGATTGTTTAGACCATGTAGACAACCGCTTTGAGCTTGTACTAGTGGCAAGCAAGCGTGCGCGTCAATTGGCGCGTCAAGGCATTGAACCAACTGTAGAATGGGACAATGACAAACCGACTGTTGTTGCTTTACGTGAAATCGCTGCAGGTCATGTATCAAAAGATATTTTGAAACAACGTGATCAAGACTATCAGACATCAAGTCTGGACCTTGCACTTTCTGCAAACAATCTGAACTTAGACGGTTTTTCTTTCCAATAAGAGATCGTCAATCAAAAAGCCTAGTTTAAAACTAGGCTTTTTTTGTTATGTGACTTTTATATTTATACCAGAACGGTTATAACATAAGGGTTAGCTCATGCAAACTGCTAGAGATTTTCTACTTTTTATAGTAAAAATTAATCAGCTCTGTACTTTGCATTTCATTAGAGCTTTCTCGGTTTAATTTGTAAAAAATTCAGTTTTAAAGGTGTTTTATGCCAGGCCCACAGGTCAGTCAAGCCAAGCAACAGCTAAAGATCATTATCGACGCGTATTTAAGTGAAAACGACGTTGAACGTGTGCTTGCGGCCTGTGATTATGCAGATATCGCCCATGACGGCATTATTCGCAAAAGTGGTGAACCTTATATTCTGCATCCAATTGCGGTCAGTTGCATTTTGGCGCATATGCGTCTGGATACTGAAACCTTAATGGCAGCCCTGCTGCATGACGTGATTGAAGACACTGAGTTCAGTAAAGATGATATTGCTGAAAAATTCGGCAACACGGTCGCAGAACTGGTCGATGGCGTGACCAAACTGAGTCATTCCAGCGATAAAGAATATAATAAAGCAGCTTCTTTCCGGAAAATTCTGCAAGCGACCTTACAGGATCCGCGTGTCATTATTGTGAAACTGGCTGACCGCTATCACAACATGACCACCCTGGAAGCATTACGCCCAGACAAACGTGCCCGTATTGCCCGGGAAACCTTTGAAATTTTTGTTCCGATGGCACGTATTGTCGGCATGAATGAAATGGCCGACAATCTGGAGCATTTGTGCTATCAGAATCTTGATCTGGATATGTACAACAATGTTCAGACCGCGCTACAGGAAACCAAACCGAAACGCTGTGAATATCAGGCCAAATGGGAAAAAAACCTGACCGAACTGCTGCAGAAAAATGGTATTCAAGGCCGCATTAAAAAGAAAAACAACAATATCGAGTTACTTCGTCATTTTGTTAAAAATGACATTGATCTGCAAGAATTGACACATAGCCATGCTTTTGAAATTATCTTACAAAGTATTGCTGATTGTGACCGTCTCGCAGAGATTCTGACCCAAAGCTTTAAGATTCAAAGCTATGAAGACCATATCCGTCGCCCCTTACCCGGTGGCAACCAGTCCCTGATGATGCGCCTGAAAGGCGAAAAAACCACCTTGTCTTTAACCATTCAAACCGAACTGATGCGTAAAGCCGCACGTTTCGGTGTAGTGTTGGGTGAAAATGCTCCGCAAGCCTGTCGTTCTGCGATTCAGGCGTCAATGCAGAATCTCAATGTACTGGTCGATGGTGAATGTGCCAAAACCACATTTAGTGAATTACTGGATTATCTGCATCAGGAAAAAATCTGGGTCTATACCCCGCATGGGCATCTGCATGAATTACCGCAAGGTGCTACGGCGGTTGATTTTGCTTATGCCGCCAGCTTGTTCCTTGGCAACCATGCGGTGGGCGCTAAAATCAATAATGAAACCAAACCACTATCAACGCCGTTGGCTAGTGGTCAGGTGGTTGAAATCATTACTGATGTACTCGCGACACCCAATCCCGACTGGCTCAGTTTTATCAATACTCAAAAAGCCCGCCGTGCAATCCAGAATATCTTGCGCGATCAGGATCTGGACGAACAGCGTCTGGTAGGACAGCAGGCCCTGAATCGTGCATTAAAACTGTTTCATCGCTCAATTCGGGATCTGACCGAGGCTGACTGGAAAAACCTGCTGGAATGGCGTCACATTGCCAGTAAAGAGCAACTTTTTGAACAGATCGCGGTCGGTGATTTATTACCGCAACTGGTGGCCAATCATTTGTTTGCCCAGGACCAGCATCAGAATGTTGCGAGTTCAGGCCGCTTGATTCAGGGTACGGAAGGGGTTGATGTTAAATATGCACATTGCTGCAATCCGGTACTTGGCGATCCGATTCAAGGTCATTTGACCCGCCGTGGCCTGATTGTGCACCGCTCACGCTGTCATAACCTGCTGCATGAACAGCATCAGCATCCTGAAAATATCATGCCGTTGCAATGGACTGCCGATGATCTGGACGATATCAGCTTTACCGCCTATCTCTGTATTGACCTGGCGATGGATGATGAACAGATCTCTGACCTGATCTATCAATGTCGTAAAGCACATTCCGGTGTAGAAATGGTCCGCTCTCAAGATAACCAGACCTACGTCAATATTGTAGTCCATAACCGCAAACAGATTGCACAGATCATCCGTGACCTGCGCATGTATTTCGGTTTTCCTAGAATTACCCGTCTGTCCCAACCTGTCATTCTGAGTGAAGCGTCTAAAGCGAGTTAATCATTTAAAACGATAATGCTTTTGTCAGCCGAAACGATCGAATATGATGTATGTTGATGATAAAGGAGAAATTAATGTCCCGCCAAGTAATCCATACTGAAAATGCCCCTGCTGCGATTGGCACCTATTCGCAAGCCATTTTAGTCGGTGATACCCTCTATCTATCTGGTCAAATTGGCTTGGATCCTTATAGTATGGAACTGGTTGAAGGCATTGAGGCCCAGATTCGTCGTGTATTTGACAATTTAAAGGCTGTTTGTGAAGCGGCGGGTGGCTCTTTGGCAGACATCGCCAAACTGAATATTTTCCTAACGGATTTATCCCACTTCCAGCTGGTGAATCAAATTATGGGCGAATATTTTGCCCAGCCTTATCCAGCCCGTGCAGCCTTAGGCGTTGCCAGTTTACCCAAAGGTGCTTTGGTTGAAATGGATGGCATTGTCATCATTAACCAATGATTTATATCATTAATTAAGCAACCAGATTTCAAGACTCAGTTCTAAATTATTCACTTATTTTGTGCGGAAATCCGGATAACACTCGGATTTCCGTTCAGATCATCTTCTTTTATCTAAATCACCAATTATTATAAAAAAGATTTCAAATGATTTTTATTGACAAACGATAACAATTATCAATAATATTACTTATCTTATTTAATCACTGTGGTTGTGTCCTATGTACGTTTGTTTATGCCGTGGCATTACAGATCAAGACATTAAAGATGCTATTGCAAATGGCGCTGAAAGTTATCGTGATGTGCGCGATATGCTGGACTTGGGTACATGCTGTGGCCGCTGTGCGCCAGAAGCCCGTATGATCATCAGTGATGAAGTATCACAAATTGCAGCCCGCCTGGGAGTGGCTGCCTGAACTATAAACACAATCATAAATCAATGGTCTTCGATCATTCCTCCTCCCCCGCCTCTGACTCTGGCGGGTTTTTATTGCCACTTATCTGAGTCTGGATGGATTCGATTGCGATTTTCATTTGCTGTTCCATAAATTACTCGCCATTGTCCACTGACTTGCTTTACTATCAGAGTTAAAACGCTTTCTTAGAAAGATAAACAGGTTTAAATGGAGTGATGTAATGAAAGGCAATCGTGATGTGATTAACCAGCTCAATCAGGTGTTGTATCACCACCTAACCGCGATTAACCAGTATTTCTTGCATTCGCGCATGTTTAATGACTGGGGCATTGAGAAACTGGGCTCGGCAGAATATAAAGAATCCATCGTTCAGATGAAGCATGCCGATAAAATTATTGAACGTATTTTATTTTTGGAAGGTTTGCCGAATTTGCAGAATCTGGGCAAACTGTATATCGGCCAGCATACTCAAGAAGTACTGCATTGTGATGTGCGCAAAGTCAAAGAAAATATCGAAGCGATCCAGAAAGCTGTCGCATTGGCTGAAACTCAGATGGATTATGTGACCCGCGATCTGGTTCAGGAAATCCTGGAAAAAGAAGAAAATTATCTGGACTGGACTACAACGCAAATTGATCTGATTGAAAGTGTAGGTATCGAAAACTATATCCAAAGCCAGCTCTAAAACTAGAATTAAATTACAAAGCCAGCATCTGCTGGCTTTTTTGTATTTAGCGTGGCATATCCTGCGTTAGTTCATCATAACTCAGTTCAGTCTTTTGAATGGTTTTTAAGCGCTGCAGCTGGTGCTTGGCTTCCGCCTCATAGCCATTAAAAGCTAAAAGTTTGGCATATTTGATCAGGTTATATTTGGTAGGGTAAGTTAACACCATCTGTTCACCTTCCTTAATCTCTTCAGCAGACGCTTTTCTATAAGGATTCAGACGAATCCAGGCAATGCGATGATTAAACTCAGTCAGCAGATAAATCGGTTTTTCATTGATGATTTTTTCCGGCTGCTTTTCATAACGAATACTTTGTCCAAGTTTTGGTACTGCAACATCATAGTCCCGATAAATCACAACCAATAAAAGCAACCCGACAGCGAAAATGAATTTCATGCCGATTGATGGCATAACCACTGTTTTAATTTTTGGATTTTGTGCCAGAACCGTACCCAGAATAAAACCTACTGGCAACAAGAAATAGGCATAATGCTGTGGAAACTCAAACATGGCATGTGTCACAAACGCCCCGATCATCAGGATCCCGATGACAGATTCTGGCGTATCCACCCAGCGTTGTAACTGATAGCCCAAATAACCAAAGTAGGCCAGAAATGGCATACCAATAATTAAGCCGTTCCAGAGCAAAAAGTCCAGAATAAAATTATGTGCACTGCGAATCCAGACTGGGCCTTGCACGGTATCGCTAATCGAGACAAAAGCCACACTGGTCTGATACCAGCCATAACCAAACCATGGTTGTGCCTGAATGGCAGCCAGCATTTGTTGCCAGATCGCGAGGCGCGACATATCTCCGGTGGCACGCGCTACTACATCCCTGCTTTGTACGACGTCCGTATCCATCGCTTGGGCAGCGAGCTGACTGAGTAATGGAAAAGCCACAATACAGGAAATAAAGAAGACGAACCAAGCTGTGCTGTAGTACCATTTCAGGCGAATAATACCTTTATAGTGATAGAATCCTAAATACAGCATGATGGCAATTGCAGCGACCCAAGCAGTACGTGACTGACTTAACGCCACTCCCATAACAATTACTGCAGCGCAGGCAAATAGCAACTTGGTCTGGATTTTTTTCTTTTCATAGAGGTACAAACAGCTCATCAATGCCATGACTAAAAAAGTCGCCATATTATTCGGCTGGGCAAAGTTGGCATAGGGCCTTTGAGTACCACTGATATTCACCATACCTGGCAATACTGAATCCAGATTTGTCCATTGGCAAAGTGCGATCATGCCTGTGACTGTGCCTGAAGCTAGAAACACATAACTCAAATTAGTAAAAGTTTCTTCTCGGTCATAGTTTCCTGTTGAAAAGTGATAACCCAACACACTTGCCAGCCAAAAGCTAAACACGAAAATACAGCCCATCATGGCGGTGCTAAAGAAAAACACCTGTCCTGTGAGTAGATGGATTAGCGGCACACTAGCAAGGAGCAACAACGGCAGACTGAGAGCTGGAATTTTGAGTTTTTCTTTTAAGCAAATTGCAGCTAACGCAAATAGAGCAAAAAAGGCATACAGCTCCCCCGTATAAGTCACCCACGGCCGGTAATGAATGGGCATGAGCCATGCGAGGGAGATCAGAATAGCTGCTATGAGGGCAAGCGTGAATTTCATGGAAATATCAGAGGATAAAAGTTTGGCACATAATAAACAAAAAGCAGATTTGAGGGTAATCTGCTTTTTATGTGTATTAGTTCCAAGGCCGCAGATCGACAATTTTGATGACTTTTGCACTTTCTTTATTAATTAAAACTACCATAGCCAAACCATACGTTTCCAGTGGCAACCAGGCATTCGCTTTTGGATATAGATTTAAATATTGCTGTACAGTTTTATCATCATTCCACTGTGTAAGTTGCGACAAATCTCGAGACTGTTTTTGCATCTGAATTTTGGCTTGACCAAGTGAGATATAACGCTCAGGATACTGAGCTAATGATATACCATTAAGTATGGCAGCCATTTGTTCAATTTGCCGTTCTTGTGGATCATCAGCCTGCTTTACAGCCACATATTGTGGCTGTAACCATGTGGGTTGCTGATATTGTGGTTGTGCATGCGTAATATTCTCGGTTTTTAGTTCATTATTACGCACCAATTCAAAACGGTCATGATTGAATGTAATCCACACGGGGCGTGCTTGTGCAATGCTATACAGACCATAACTTAATGCCGCGATTTGAATTAAAATAATAACCGTCAAATCCATTTTTAAGGTTTTTTTACCTTCTTTATAGACTAGTAGACCAAGCAAAGGTCCCAAAATTACATCTATGACCAATAACATTAAAAAAATATGGGTCACACTTGCTGCTTTTGCTAAGGGTGATGGATACCAGATAAAAAATACTACAGCCAATGTAACCAGAGCAATTAATATAGAAATAAGTAAGTGACCTAGAAAAAAATTCTGGCGTTTAGACATGATGTAAGCTCATTTTTTAACAATATTCAATCTATTGAAATTTTATATATTGACATGAATTAAAGCGCGATATTAGATGAAAATTAAGTAAGATGGCGAATTCAAACATGAGGTGCGACAGTTTGAAAAGTCTTATGATAATCAACAAGCTGAGCAAATTTCTCTAATGGT